>NZ_JAWDJI010000076.1:0-51354 GCF_032465655.1 Paenibacillus sp. 3LSP
TGGTCGGCTACGAACGCTATGACCGCACGGAACAGGTGGAGTGGCTCAACTCCATCTATGCTCTGCATGATCGGTACTTCAATTGCTGCTTGCCCACTCGCAAGCTGATCGGCAAGGAGCGTCGCGGGGCTCGTGTAAAGAAAACATTCGACACGGCCAAAACACCCGTTGCCCGGTTAATCGAATTGGGCGTGCTACGACCAGAACAAACCCAACGGTTACAGGCGTATCAGACTTCCCAAGATCCGCTTGCATTACACAATCAGTTGGAAGCGCTGCTTTCCCAACCCGTGACGTCTGCCTCCGCTACGCGCCCAGTGGAGGCTATGTAACAGCCTCCACTGGGTAACAAAATTACGTGAGTGAACCATTATCCTTCGGTAACATTTTATATGAGTTGACACGGTCATTACACGAGAAAAAACAAAGCAGGAGAGTTACCTCCCCTGCTTTGTTTACTTGTTAGGCGTTAATCCACGGATTCCGGCGTCCATTCGAGCTATTGGTACGTTGACGATTTTTTTTGCCTGCCGCTCCGTTACTCGATTTACTTTGTTTCTTCGGACTTGGCTGCGCGTCAGGGTTGCCCGAAATTTTCACGTTTTTTTTAGATGAGTTAGGCGTTTTTGATTTTGCCTCTGTTTTCTGGGACTCTCTCTCCTCCGTCTCGTCGCCGGAAGTAGAAGACTCCACCTCCCGATTAAAGTGCCCCTTCATGTTTTCGATCCCGCCTACTTCACCCTTCAAAGGTTCGTTAGCTAGCGGAGCCATGTTATTCGCTCCTGGATAGGCCATCGGATAATAGGATGACGGCATAACCGATGTTGGATAGCCTGGCACAGGTGGACCATAACAAGGCATCATTCCGGGATGATGTCCCCAATCCATCGTTTGTGGATAGAATGGATTGTTATTTGCTTCAGGAGATACGGATTGCGGTGATACTGCCTGAGGCTGCATATTCGGATTCGGATTTGCGTACGGGCTTACCGCTCCCATGTTCGGCATTTGTGAGACTGGCGCATTAGCATTAGATATCCCCGGATACTCCCCTTCCGCTGGTGACAATGCTGTTGGTGCCGGATTGCCATAATACCCAGATACGGGTTCAGCGGCAATGGGATACTGATAAAAAGGCGGATAGGCTTCCTGGGTCGTATACGGGTAAGGAGACATTGTTCCCGAGCAGCCACAAGGGGATGGAGCGTAACCCATGGCCGGAAGTGTATACTGTGGCATAACATGACCTGGATAGGATAAGTTCGGGGATGGGTTCGGGCCATAGGTGTAAGGACTGACTCCTGTCGGTTCGCCCTTCATCGGTTCATAACCATATGGGCTGACCCCTGCCGGCTCGCCCTTCATCGGCTCATAGCCATAAGGACTAACTCCTGTCGACTCACCCTTCATCGGCTCATAGCCATAAGGACTAACTCCTGTCGACTCACCCTTCATCGGCTCATAGCCATAAGGACTAACTCCTTTCGACTCACCCTTCATCGGCTCATAGCCATAAGGATTGACTCCTGTCGGTTCACCCTTCATCGGCTGATAGCCATAAGGGCTGACTCCTGTCGGTTCACCCTTCATCGGTTCATGCCCATAAGGGCTAATTCCCATTGGCTCGCCTTTCATCGGCTCATAGCCATAAGGACTAACCCCTGTGGGTTCTCCCTTCATGGGCACATGGCTATAAGGGCTGACGTTCTGCGGCCCATAATTTGCAGGAGAAATATTCGGTTGGTAAGGATAGGGCTGAATCTGAACAGGTTCATGCTTTTTCGGCTCGTGATGAATCGGTTGGAGTTTCGTGGATTCATATTGGATTTGCTCTACTTCCACTTTGATCTCCATCGGTACGACTTTAGGCGGTTGAACTTGCACCGGTTGTTGCTTTGGCGGTTCCACATTGATCGGTTGTTGTTTCGGTGGTGCCACGTTGATCGGCTGCTGCTTCGGCGGTTCTACGTTGATTGGCTGTTGTTTCGGTGGCTCTGTTTTCGCCGGGGCTTCCTTCGGCTTCTCGGTTTTCACCGGCTCCACCTTCTCCGGCTTTGGTGCTGTCATTTCTGGCTTGACGCCGGTTGGAGCTTTCTTTCCAGAACCGGCGATGGGAGCCGTGTTCTTCTTACCAGTTTGCACAGGAGACATCCCTACGTTCGGCGCAGAAGGGTTGTCGGCACCACCTGATGGATTTCCCATGCCCGTAGGTATGTTGACGATGTCCCCAACCTTCAATTGATTCGGGTCGCTAAGCTGTGGGTTTGCATCAATCAGACTTTGCAAAGGTAATCCCCAAGCTTTGGACAGCTTCCATAACGTGTCCCCCTGCTTGACGACGTGCTTGTAAACATTGCCCGTTTCACCGCCAATCGGTACGGCCACAGCTGGAATCTTTACTTTGTCACCGATGTTCAACTGATTTGGATTGGCGATCTGCGGGTTAGCTTCGATCAGTTTTTCCAGAGGCACGTTATACTTTTTTGAGAGCTCAAACAAAGTATCGCCTTTTTTCACAATATGGATTTTCACGCGATAAAGACCTCCTAGGTTTCTTCTCCGGTACGTGATGATCGCCCGGGGCCCATTTATTACATCCTATGCAGGAGCCCGGTTTTTGACATCCTAGAAAAGAAAAAATCCTATCTTCCTCTTAGACCAAGGAAAATAGGATTCTTGTCGGCCTTGTCAGATTATTACCAAACCTTCAATCCGTCCTTATCAACAATCGCGCGGAATTCTTCCAGCAGCTTCAGCGTAATTGGGCCCGCATGCCCTTCACCGATGATGCGGCCGTCAACTTCGCGTACTGCGATAACTTCGGCAGCTGTCCCCGTCAGGAACACTTCGTCGGCGACATAGACATCATGCAGCGTAAATGGCTGCTCTTGGATGTTGTAGCCTTTTTTGCGGCAAATTTCGATGATTGCTTGGCGGGTAATGCCGTCCAAAGCGCCTAAGTAGCATGGAGGAGTCGTAATAACCCCGTTCTTCACGATAAAAATATTATCGCCCGACCCTTCCGTAACGTACCCTTGCGCGTTCAGCATGATTGCTTCGCCCGCACCGGACAGGTTCGACTGAATTTTCACCAAGATGTTGTTCAAATAGTTCAGCGATTTGATCTTCGGATTCAAAGCGTCTGGGATATTGCGGCGCGTCGATACAGATACGGTCTTCAACCCTGTTTTGTAGGCTTCTTCCGAATAGATCGCCAGCTGCTCTACAATAATGATCACCGAGGCTTTCGGGCAACGGTTTGGATCAAGTCCGAGGTTGCCGGGACCGCGGGAGACAACCAGACGGATATAGCCATTACGCAGATCGTTGCGGCGAAGCGTCTCGACCAGCGCATCTTCCATTTCCTGATACGTCAGCGGAATGTCCAACATAATGGATTTAGCCGAATCGTATAGGCGGTCCAAATGCTCTTTGCATTTAAAGATGTTTCCGTTATAAATGCGGATGCCTTCAAAAATCCCGTCCCCATACAAAAAGCCGTGGTCATATACGGAAACCTTTGCTTGATCTTTTGTTACGAATTGTCCATCTAAATAAATCCATTGTTCTGCCATTATTTTGGCACCTCCGCTTTTTGTTCTCCAAATGACAAGCTGGGATAACTCCCCAGCACACGTACTTGACAGTTGAGCGCTTCGATTTCACCAATCGCTGAACTCAGCAGCACGGAATCAACCGCTTCGAGCACATCCATAATAAAATAGTAACTGCCCAGCCTCTTCTTCGTAGGGCGTGACTCGATGCGCGACAAATTCAGTTTACGCCATGCAAATGCAGACAATACCTGATGCAAGGCGCCCGGAAAATCCTCAGGCAACGTTACCAGCAGACTTGTTTTGCTTTGGGCTGCCGGGTGATTCAGTTCAAGCGGCCGCGGGCCGATCAGAACAAACCGGGTATAGTTATTATCGTGATCCGTCACATGGCGAGCCAGGACATCCAGTCCATGGCGCTTAGCTCCTAGTGCCGTGCCGATTGCCGTCCAGCCTTGTCCCGGATTTTTCTTCACCAGCTCTACCGCTTCTGAAGTGCTGCCGGTATGCTCCAGCTCCGCCTTAGGCATCTGCGAACGAATAAATTGCAAGCACTGCGCCATCGCAACCGGATGAGACAGCACCTTCGTCACTTTGCTGTAATCGATCTCGTCCGATGGATCGGCCGCTTGGAACTCTTCCTTCTTGCCAATCAAATTCTGCACGGAAGGGTATATCCATTCAATCTGCATCGGAATATCCACTTCGTGAATCAGCCAATCCATATGAAGGCTGACGGAGCCTTCAATTGTATTCTCCATCGGAATGACGCTGTAATCACTGTGTCCGCTGGCCGTGGCTAAGAAGACGTCGGATATCTGCTTGAAATGCAGCAGTTCCACAGGCTCATCGCCAAATAGATGCAGCGCCGCTTCATGAGATACCGAGCCTTCCGGCAGCAATGCTATTCGTTTCATCTCCTGACTTCCCCTCATAAGGTGCTTCAACCATTAATCTTAATCGATCACGAAGCTCTCACAAACCGTAGGCTTGAATGTGATCCAGAAAAGAACCTTCACTCTCCATAGTAAGCTCCACAGCCCCCGATGTGCAAGGTTTCAGCCGCATGGTCTGCGCAGAGATGCCTTCCCCGTTCAGCACTTCCGATAAAAACGACTCCAGCTGTTTGTCCGCTCCCTGACGGCAATCCGTCAGACAGAGCAGCGTCGGGCCGGCTCCGCTTAAGGCAGCCCCCAAAGCTCCATGGGCTGTCGCTTCCTCAAGGATCCGGGCCATTCCTGGCACGAGCGCAGCTCGGTACGGCTGATGCAGGCGATCGCGCATGGCAGCCGGGATCAAATCCAGCCGGCCAGCGGCTAACGCCGCAGTCAGCAGGGACGTGCGGCTGACATTGTACACCGCATCCTGCAGGCTGATCTGCTTCGGCAGCGCCTCACGCGCCTTGGAGGTGGACAGCTGGAAATCAGGAATGGCTACGAGCACCTCCAGATCGGCCGGCGGCTCAATACGCAGCACATCCGCATGCGCCCCGTCCCAGACCGCGGTAATAATCCCGCCGTACAGGGAGGCACCCACGTTATCGGGATGCTTCTCCAAGGCCGTAGCCATATCGAACAGCTTAGCCTTGCTCAAAGGCTCGCCAATCAGCAAGTTGGCTGCAAACAGCGCCCCGACGATCGCCGAAGCGCTGCTGCCAAGCCCGCGGGTTAACGGAATATCCGACTTCATCGAGATTTCCAGTTCCGGTAAAGCCACGCCGGCTTCAGCAAACACCGATTGCGCGACTTGATACACCAGATTGCTTTTATCGGTTGGCAATCCCTCCAGGTTCCCCCCATGCAGGGTGATTACCGTGGAGGTTGCCGGTTTCATTTCAATCCAAGCATAGAGGTTAAGTGCCATACCAAGCGTATCAAAGCCGGGCCCCAAATTCGCTGTGCTCGCCGGCACCTTGACCCGGACGCCTTCCCGGCGAATCATGCCCGTGCTCCTTGCAGCTTGGCAATCGCATCCAGTACCGCTTCCTCCGTATCCTGTACGACAAGCGGTTCGCCGCCAATGCTCTTAATCGCGATGTTTGGATCCTTCAAACCATGCCCGGTCAATACGCACACGACAGTCTCGCCGCCTTTGAAATATCCTTCCCGATGCAGTTTATATACGCCGGCGATTGAAGCAGCGGATGCTGGCTCAGCAAAGATACCTTCCTTGGCTGCGATGGTGCGATATGCATCAAGGATTTCGTCGTCCGTAACGTAGTTGATTTGCCCGCCGGATTCCTCCGCAGCGGCGACCGCTGTCTTCCAGCTGGCCGGATTGCCGATCCGAATAGCGGTTGCAATCGTCTCCGGCTCGCGAATAGGCTCGCCTTTCACGATCGCCATCGCGCCTTCGGCCTCGAATCCAACCATCCGCGGCAGGGAAGTTGATTTGCCACGCTCATAATATTCTTTGAAGCCTTTCCAATAGGCCGAAATGTTCCCCGCGTTGCCGACGGGGATCGCAAGGACATCCGGCGCTTTCCCCAGTTGGTCGCACACTTCAAATGCCGCTGTCTTCTGTCCTTCGATACGGTACGGGTTCACCGAATTGACCAGCGTGATCGGATGCTTGGCGGTGATGTCGCGTACGATTTCGAGCGCCCGGTCGAAGTTCCCTTCAATGGCGATCACTTTCGCCCCGTAAATCATTGCCTGTGCCAGCTTCCCAAGGGCAATATTGTTGTTCGGAATCAGCACGATGCAGTCGATGCCCGCCCGAGCCGCATAAGCCGCTGCCGCTGCCGAAGTATTTCCCGTGGATGCACACATGATCGTCGTGCTGCCTTCCTCCACTGCTTTCGCGACGGCCATCACCATGCCGCGGTCCTTGAAGGAACCGGTTGGATTCAGCCCTTCATACTTGAAATACAGGTCCAGGCCCAGCTCCTTCGAAAGGTTCTCCGCGCGAACCAGCGGGGTATTGCCTTCCTGCAGCGTCAGCTTCGGCGTCTTGTCGCTCACCGGCAAATATTCCTTGTACGTTTCCAGCAATCCGAGATATCTCATGCAAAAAGAACTCCTTTATTCTGAATTAATGTTATTATCCCTCTACGCGATACACACTTTTGATCCGATGAATGACGTCCAGCGATTCAAAATGGGCCAACACCTTATCCATGCTTGCTTTGCTCGCATTATGCGTCACGATCATAATTTCAGCGCCTTCCAAGTTCGTATTCGGCGACTGTACGACCGACTCCAAGCTCACCTCGTATTCGGCGAACACCTGGGTGATTTGTGCAAGAACGCCAGCTTTATCGTCAACGTGGAGCAATAGGAAGTTTTTATAGGCGATTTGATCGTCCGTTTTCAGCTTTTTGGGCTTATATGGGACGATGGCCTTCAAGCCGTTCACGCCAAGCTTCAGGTTCTTGACGACAGCGACCAGGTCCGCAACCACGGACGTAGCTGTCGGCATTTCGCCGGCTCCCGCACCGTAGAACATCGTTTCCCCTACAGCTTCCCCATACACATACACCGCATTGTATACGCCGTTGACAGCTGCGATCGGATGCGTCTTCTTCACCATCGTCGGTTGAACCGTAATGCTGAACTCGTCATCCTGCCGTTCCGCGATGCCGAGCAGCTTCATTTCATACCCCAGACGCTTCGCATACAAAATATCTTCCTTCGATACCGAAGTGATGCCTCGAACATGGACATCGTTCAGTTCCACATTGGTGCGGAAACCGAGGGTTGCGAGAATCGCCATTTTACGAGCGGCATCCAATCCCTCCACATCGGAGGTCGGATCGGACTCGGCGTATCCGAGCTGCTGCGCTTCCTTCAGCACATCTTCGTAAGAAGCGCCTTCCTGGCTCATTTTGCTCAAAATATAATTGGTTGTTCCGTTGACGATCCCCATAATTTTCATAATGCGATCCGAGGAAAAGCCTTCAATCAATGTGCGGATGATCGGAATACCGCCGGCCACGCTGGCTTCATAAAAAACGTCGCATTGATGCTCCATCGCCTTGGCCAGAATCTCTGAACCATACAGCGCCATCAGATCCTTGTTTGCGGTCACGATATGCTTGCCGCGCTCGAGCGCCTCCAAAATATAAGCCTTGGTCTGATCCACGCCGCCCATGACTTCCACAATTACGTCAATCTCCGGATCGCGGATGACCGACCAAGGGTCCTCTGTCAGCTTATGGGGCTCCACATGGATGCTGCGCGCTTTGTCTAAGGTCTTAACGGCAATTTTCTCAATGACGATCGGCGAACCCACCTGACTGCTGAGATCCTCCTGATGTCCTTCCAAGATCCGGACCACACCGGTCCCTACCGTGCCAAGTCCGAGCAGTCCTACTTTCACAGGCTTCACAGCCGTCCCCTCCCGTTATCCAATTACGGTTTTTTTCGTCTCATTTCTCCTCTTACCTTGTTAACCTTGACCAACGATCTGTGTTCTCCTTACGCCCGGAATGCTTTGTAACGAATCCAGCATCTCATCCAGCTCCTCAGTTAAGCGCGAGGTTTCCACGGAGATCACGACATTGGCTTTGCCTTGCAGCGGAATGCTCTGATTTATCGTCAATACGTTGCCGCCAGAACCGGCGATCAGCGCAAGCACCTTCGATAAGATCCCAGACCGGTGCTCCAAATCAAAGGAGATGGTCACAATGCTTTCCCGTTCGAATTGATTGAGTTGATGAATGCCGTCTTTATA
Source organism: Paenibacillus sp. 3LSP (assembly GCF_032465655.1). NCBI lineage: Bacteria > Bacillati > Bacillota > Bacilli > Caryophanales > Paenibacillaceae > Paenibacillus > Paenibacillus sp. 3LSP. The sequence continues at coordinate 8,229 of NZ_JAWDJI010000076.1, forward strand.
TTTATAAAAAGCGCTGCGACTTAACCCCACTTGAGCAACAGCCTCATGGACTGTTTTGGCGTCGCCGGAGGCTAAGAGCTGCTTTACCTGCAATGTCTTAACTACCGCTTCTGGCAAAATATCCTCACGAACCAAATAGTAATGCTCCTTCACGAACGTCCTCTCCTTAGAGACTTTTGTTTTCATATAGTGGACATTATAACGGATATGACGCAGGGTGGCAATGATTTTTTGTCCTGACCCATAGCAAAAAAAGCACCTAAAAGGTGCTCTTTTCCATCCTCAGTAGTAGCTGCTGCCTTCGACGAACTCAAACTCGAAGTCCCCGATGCGGACCAACGTACCATCCTTGGCCCCCCGCTTGCGAAGCTCATCGTCGACCCCCATATGCCGCAGCGTGCGAGCCAGCTTCAGGATGGCGTCATGCGAATTTAGCTGCATCCGTTTCATCATCCGCTCGATCTTCGCACTTTCCACCACGAAGGTCTCGTTCTCGCGGCGAATCGTGAAGCCTTCGTCTTCCTTCTTGTCCAATTTGTAGATTTTACGTTCCGCCAGTTCGGTAACTTCTTCAATCGCAGGCGCCTCCGGAATTTGCTCCAGCAGCTCCGCCACGCGGTAGAGCAACTCTTGGATCCCCTGACGAGTTAAGGAAGATATCGGCATAATCTCCAAATCCCCGCGCACCTTGGCGACTTCCGCTCGGAATTTCTCCAGGTTCGCTTCAGCTTCAGGCATATCCATCTTATTCGCAGCTACGATCTGCGGGCGCTTCTCCAAATCGGCATTGTATAGCCGCAGCTCGTCGTTAATTTTCTGCCAATCGTCAAAAGGATCCCGTCCTTCCGAACCCGCCATATCAACGACGTGGACGATCAATCGCGTCCGCTCAACGTGCCGCAAAAACTCATGACCCAGACCAACCCCTTCATGGGCCCCTTCGATCAAGCCAGGCAAATCCGCCATCACAAAGCTCCGTCCGTCACCTACATCGACAACCCCCAAATTCGGGGTGATCGTGGTGAAATGGTAGGCGCCGATTTTCGGTTTAGCTGCCGATACAACGGACAACAACGTCGACTTCCCGACGCTTGGGAATCCGACCAGGCCAACATCGGCCATCACCTTCAGCTCAAGCACGACCCAGCGCTCTTCGCCCTCTTCGCCATGCTCAGCCAGTTCAGGCGCCGGGTTGTTTGGCGTAGCGAACCGGATATTGCCTCGGCCTCCACGACCTCCGCGGGCAACGACAACCTCCTGCCCATGGCGCGTCAAATCGGCAATGATCTCTTGGGTATCGTCGTCGATGACAACTGTTCCCGGGGGAACCCGGACGATCATATTCTCCGCATTCGCACCGTGCTGGCTCTTATTCCGCCCCTTCTCTCCGCGCTGCGCCTTAAAGTGCCGTTGATAACGGAAATCCATCAGCGTTCTCAAGCCTTCATCCACGCGGAAGATCACGTCGCCGCCTTTGCCGCCATCGCCGCCGGCCGGGCCGCCTTCGGGCACATATTTCTCCCGGCGAAAAGCCACCAGCCCGTCGCCGCCGTCGCCTCCCTTAACATAAATTTTCGCTTTATCTACAAACATGCGTTCACCTCGTTTATTTTTCCACAAGCCACCCGGAGCCGCAGGGAACCGTCTTCCTCCTCACCACGGTCAGCTTTCACCCGCATTCCTGCCATTCCTTCATCAAGAAGACGAACAAGCACCTCCGGATTCCCCTTCGATCCGACCTGTTCAAACCGAACGATGACTTCGCCGTCCTCACGGTACATCGACATCTTTAATTGAAGCGTCTCTCCCCAAGAGGAACGCCCTTTATACTGGAAGATCCGCACCGTTTCCACGATGGCTTCCGTCAGTTCTTCCGCTTGCTCCGCAGTAAGCAATTGATCCAACTGCAGTTCGTCCTCAATCTCAACGTCCAGATGAACTGAACCATTGACCTCGCGGAACGATTGCAAATAGAAAACTAAGGCCGGAATGCCTAACCTGGAAATTTTACTTTCTACGGCCATTCGTTCTTTTATTCTTTCCACGCAATCCGCGAGTTTATCAATTTTCCGTAGTTGGATATACCCATACAAAATCTGCAGATCGTTCATCCAATCGTGGCGATGATGACCCAGCGTCGCAGAGGCCGTTCGTTGGACCGATTCCAGCAAATGCTTCCGCTCGATCTCGGCTCCTTTCCGAAGATGCCGTACATATAGCCCAAACAACACGAAAAGAGCCCCGCACAGGAGGACCTGTCCGATCGGCGACTTCAGAAAATAAGCAAGTGTTAGGCTAACGACCGCGATCAATCCGATCATTGCCCTCACCATGAACCGATGTTTCATATCTTCCCCGTTCCTCTAACAGATTGGGCGGAATGAGCTTCCCACCCTGGCATCCCTACCCAGTATAACATACCTCAACCAAGTTGGCTTCCGTTATGTATGTAAAAAAGTAAAGCCCTGACACCAACGTGCCAGGGCTCTTGATTCATAGCTCTTAAGCTTCGACTGTAGCCGCTACAGGAGCGGTTTCCACAGGGTAGACGCTCACTTTTTTGCGATCGCGACCCCAACGTTCGAATTTCACAACGCCGTCGATTTTCGCAAACAGCGTATCGTCCGAACCGATGCCTACGTTTGTACCTGGGTGGATTTTCGTACCGCGTTGGCGAACGAGAATGCTTCCGCCCGTTACCACTTGGCCATCAGCACGTTTCACGCCGAGGCGTTTCGCGATGCTGTCGCGTCCGTTCTTTGTGGAACCTACGCCCTTCTTGGAAGCGAACAACTGGAGATCCAATTTCAACATTGTAGTCTACCTCCTTCTTTAAATAATGACGTCCTGTATCTGAATATACTTCCCGTATGATTCTTCGATACTCTTCAGCATAACGACAAGCGAGGCAAGTAACAATTGCGCTTGCGCTCCAGCTTCTTCCGTATCGACCGTATCAGGAAGATCCGCGCTAAGAAAGCCGTTCTTCATCCTGGAGTCCATCACAATGCCCGTCAACGCCTCGATCGAGTTGACCGTTCCCACGGTCACAGCCGACACGCCCGCACAGACGATGTCCTCACCGGCTTTCGCATAGCCGGCATGGCCTTCCACTTTGAAGCCTGCAATATCATTATTCTTCCGGCGTAATATTGAAACGATAATCAAGTTATCGCACCTTCTTACGCTTGGATTTTCTCGATCGTTACTTTCGTGTAAGGTTGACGATGACCTTGTTTCTTGTGGTAGTTCTTCTTCGGCTTGTATTTGTATACGATCACTTTTTGGCCTTTGCCATGCTTCTCGACTTTCGCCGTTACGCTAGCGCCGGATACCAATGGAGTTCCCGTTACCAAACCTTCACCTTTCGATACTGCCAACACACGGTCGAACGTTACGCTTGCACCGTCTTCTGCGTTCAATTTCTCGATGTAAAGCACATCGCCTTCTTGAACACGGTATTGTTTACCGCCGGTTTCGATAATTGCGTACATTTGCTTGCACCTCCTCATGTCTCAGACTCGCCTGATTCAGGTGCCGTTAGACGCTTTGGTCCAGCGAACTTGTTAACCCGATCGGAGCGGTTGCAGCATGTGCACAAGCTAACTCATGACACATACCCTAATATACTATCATGCACCTTGCAAAAAATCAACTGATTACCGTAATCTCTTCCCGCATTCTTTTGCGTGTCATTTCCAGCAGGCCAAGCTTGGTCCATCCTAAAATATGGTGTTGCGTACGGTCGCCGGCCATCGCCTGCTCCAGCCGCTCCCAAACCGCCGATCGATGCTCGTCGCTGCTCATGTCGATAAAATCCACGATGATAATGCCGCCGGTATCCCGCAGCCGAATCAGTCGAGCCATCTCCTGCGCCGCCTCCAGATTGGTGCGGAAGACCGTATCCTCCAGGCTGTCTCCTCCGGTGAACTTACCGGTATTCACGTCGATCACGGTCAACGCCTCCGTCGTGTCCCACACGAGGTAGCCGCCACCCGGCAGCCAAATTTTTCGCTGAAAATCCTTCTCCAACTGCGGTCTCACTTCATAATAATCGAAGATCGGCACTTCGCTTTCGTGCACAATGATGCGCGGCGTCTCTCCCGGCAGCATCGCCTGCAGAAAAGCAAGCGCCTCCTCTGCCTGCTCCGGACAATCCATGATTAGCTCGTCCGTCTCCGGGCTATACACGTCGCGCATCAAACGTTGGATCATGCTCAAATCCTGGTGCAGCACAACCGGTGCTGACGCCTGCTTCGCCTTCTCCTGGATAGCAGCCCATTGCTTACGCAGCTGCGCAAGATCTTCGGCGATCGCCTTGCCGTCCTCTTCCTCGGCGACCGTGCGCAGAATCAATCCTTCCTCCTCACTGCGCAACTCCTCGCCAAGTTGCTTGAGGCGTTGCTTCTCCTCTTCACGTGCGATCTTCTTGGAGACCGCCACATACCCTGCCGTCGGCATGTAGACCAGCCAGCGCCCCGGCAAAGAATAATGCGTCGTCACCCGCGCACCTTTGTTGCCGATCGCTTCTTTCACCACCTGGACAACCAGCTCTTGCCCTGGCTTCAGGAGCTCTGAGATCGACGGTTTTGGCTTCGGCTGCTTCTCCAAATGAGGGTGCAGCACATCGTCGATATAGAGAAACGCATTCTTTTTTTGACCGATATCCACAAAAGCGGCCTGCATCCCCGAAATGACATTCGCCACTTTGCCTTTCACAAAGCTGCCAACCAATCCCCGATGTTGAGAACGCTCCGCCGCATATTCCACCAGTTTGCCGTTTTCGAGAAGCGCAATTTCGGTAGAGCCAGGTCCGCAGTGAACAATCATCCTCTTCATGATCTCACCCTTCATACTTTCGTCATCCATTGATCATGAACTCGCTCATTATCAAGTAACATGCCCGTTCCATTATATCACGTCTGTCGCGCTTCAAGCCCCGGACCCTCCCTGTAAGAAAGAGGAAATCACTCGTTGTTCCGGAACGACCGCCACGATATTCCCCTGTTGGTTCATCACATAGATGAAATGGTATTTTTCTCTCTTAAATAGACGCAAAATATGATCCAAAGGTTTCGTTTTCTCCGCGACGATTGGTTGGGCCAATGTCCCGTTCAGCAGATGTCTGGAAAAGCTGCGATCCCGGTTCACCAGGAAACGGATAAAACGATAGGGAATGTTCCGATAATCCATCAGATTGGAATATAGCAAGAAGAGGCCAATCAGCAGAAGATTCAGCTGCATCCCGCCTAATCCGAGCCATAGCGGTAAGAATGAGTAGGCGACCAGCAAGACGCTGAACAACAGACTGATACGATAAGACCAGAGCAACGTGGCATAATAAGGCATCACCAGGCTGCATAATGCCTGCGAGATTTTCCCGCCATCCAGCGGCAGGATGGGCAGCAGATTAAATAAAGCGATAAGCAAATTACTTTGAATAAAATAGCTCAAAAATGGCCCGTCCCAGATTCCGATAGCATGAAGAAGCAAGGAGGCACTGATCAGCATCAGGTTCTGCAGCGGGCCAGCCAAAGCGATGACGATCTCGCGACCCGCTGTAAGATTCCCGGAATCCTCCATGACCGCTACGCCTCCAAAGGGAAGCATTTGAACGGACAGCACTTTAATGTCGTACATGCGAGCGGCAAACACATGGCCCATCTCATGCACGAACACGATTGTGAACAAGGCAAGCAGCTCCAGAAAGTGGCCGGTCAGTACAGACATCAGCATAATGATGACGAAAAAAGGGTGGAACGAAATCGCGATGCCGCGCCACTTAATCAAACGGAATCACATCCGCCGGGTCGATATACCGGTCATCTTTTTTGATTGCAAAATAAAGCGTCGGCAAAGGCGACTGCGTTCGCGGCGGAAGGCTGCCAAGAACATCGCCCCCTTCCAGCCAGTCCCCTTTTTCCACGGAGATCTGCTCCAAATGTCCATACACCGAGAGGTATCCCCCCGCATGTTGTACCGTCACAGTTTGTCCGGTCTCGGCTTCCCGGGCAACGCGAACCACCCGTCCGGTATCGATGGCTTTGACCTGTAAGCTGCCGGTGTCAGGAATAATTTCAACCCCTTTAAGGCTCAAGGCAAATGGACTGGCAAGGCTTCCTTCAATCGGCAAGGAGAAAGCGGCTGTCGCGCCTACTCTCAGCCCATGATCTTCATTGGTTTTAAAAATGGGAATAAAGGATGGCGCCCCGCCGAAATACCGTTCATACCAGGCTTGGGCCGCTTGGAAATCCATCTCCACGGTCAGCGACTTAGCAATAAATGCGCGGATGGGCGTCGCCCAGGCTGGCTCATAGCGGTTCATGCCCCAGATCGCCGCAAACAGCAACGTACTGATCACTAGGCGAACGAACATCGCGGACCAGAACGTCGGACGTCTTCCTGATCCAGGACCCATGAGCTCGTCGTCACCTTTTCCGCCCCCATAGGCGCCTGCATAAGGATCCTGCCAGCGGCCTTGCCCGCGCTTCCATAACAACTCAGGATCGGGATCGCTGTCGTCCTGACCTGAACTCGCAAGCCGTGGCTTGCTTCTTGGAGGCGCAACTGCTCGTCCAGGAGCAGATCCCCAGCCCGGATCCGTCGGCAACGGCCCTACGGCGTCTTCCATCGTCAGTTGCCGGATCCGCTCCGCTCTCCGCTTTTTGACATTTGACTTCACGTCCATGCTCTTAACCCCCCACTCCGCTCCACAATATCGTGGTTGTCCCATAAGTCATCCGTTCTGCCGCTGCCTGCTCTCTGGCAGGGCCTGTACTTCATACTTATGAGCCACAGGAATGGAATATGAACAAGCTTGGGGTTATCGAATCGCACCTGCGAAATCACCCAGAAGTCGGTAGCCCAGCCCATCAAAAAAACCGGTGCTCCCGGCACCGGTTTATCCTAATCCACCTTATATTTCTCCTGATGCAGCTTAATGCTGAACACCAGTCCGATACATAACATATTGATCAGCAGCGAAGTTCCTCCATAGCTGATGAACGGCAGTGTAATCCCGGTAATCGGCATCAGACCGATCATCATCCCGACGTTCTCGAAAATTTGAAACAGAAACATCGCTACGATCCCCACAATCATGTACGCGCCTCGTTTATCGATACAATGCAGGGCGATTAAGATCATCCTGTAAATGAACAAGAAGTAGAGCAGCAGCAGCACGGAAGCCCCGATGAACCCAAACTCCTCGCCAACGACAACAAAAATCGAGTCCGAATACGGATACGGAACGAATTTCTTATTCTTTAAGTCGCCTTTCATGTAACCGTCGCCGAGCAGTCCCCCGGAGCCGATAGCGATCTTGGCGTAGTTGGATTGGTGCCGATCGTCGCTCGACGCTTGATCCGGGTTGATAAACGTGTTGATCCGCTGGTACCAGTGAAGCTTCCGATGTTTCTCCAAATAGTCTTGAATCTGCGTATTATAGGCGTTAAACAATGTGACAAACAATATCAATCCCGCGACCGCCGCAGCTAAACCGATCAAAACATGGCTGTATCTGGCATTGCCAATCCACAGCATCCCTACTAACACGACGAGATAAATGATCGCATTTCCCAAGTCCGGTTGAATCAACACCAAAAAAAACGGCAGCAGCGTCACCAGCGTGATCGGAATAATATCGCGCCGGAAGTGAAGCGGTTGCCCCATTTTTTTGCCTAATAAATAGCCTGTCGTCAAAATGAGAATAACTTTAACCAATTCGGCCGGCTGAAATTGTAACCCGCCAATCTTGAACCAGCTGCGCGCCCCGTTGATTTCCGGCGCAAACAGGTAGACGAGCACCAGCAGCACGCAGCCTGCCCCGTACACATACCAGCTGTACCGAAGCAACGTACGGTAATCCACCAAAGCCATACCGAACACGACCACGAACCCTAGCAAGTAAAAGATGATCGTCTTCAGATCATTCCCCTGGAATTCCGTCTCATAGGGAGCAATGGCACTGCGCACCAGGAGGGTACTAAACACCATAAACAATGCGAGTATCCCTACCATCAGCCAGTCCACATGTTTAAGTTTAAAAAACAACGGTTATCCACCCATTCCAAAAAACTTCTTAAAGCGCGTAAATACACCCTTCTTCTGATCCAGCAGCATCAGCGGCACCGTGTCGCCCAAGATCCGCCGCGCGATGTTGCGATAGGCGATCGCCGCCGGAGAATCCGGATTCATCACCGTCGGCTCCCCGCTGTTAGCCGCTTTGATGACCTTCTCATCGTCTGGCACAATGCCGATCAGATCGATGTTTAGTACCTGTAAAATGCCTTCAATATCCAACATATCCCCGGATTTCATCATATTGATCTTAATCCGGTTCACCACCAGCTTCGGTGAAGAAATATGCGAGTTCTCCAAGAGCCCGATAATTCGATCCGCATCGCGTACAGCAGCATGCTCCGGTGTCGTGACCACGATCGCCTGGTCCGCCCCGGCAATCGCGTTTTTGAACCCTTGCTCGATTCCGGCCGGGCAGTCGATAATCACGAACTCAAATTCTTTCTTCAGCTCCAGAATAATATCCTTCACCTGGTCTGGCGAAATCGCGTTTTTATCCTTCGTTTGCGCCGCCGGCAGCATATACAGCTCATCGAACCGCTTATCCTTCACCAGCGCTTGATTCAGCCGGCAGCGGCCTTCGGCCACGTCGATCAAATCATAGATGATCCGATTTTCGAGCCCCATGACCACGTCCAAATTCCGCAAACCGATGTCCGTATCCACTAAACATACTTTTTTCCCCAGAAGCGCAAGCGCCGTGCCGATATTGGCTGAGGTTGTCGTTTTGCCTACCCCGCCCTTACCGGACGTAATTACGATAGCTTGTCCCATGATTCACACCCCTTTAAACACGTTAAGGTCCGGTCTCACCCGGGTGATATTGATGATTTTGTCGATCTGCATCTTCCCTTCCCGTAGAAAAGCGAACTCCATGCTTGTCTCCCGGTTCTCCCATTCATCCGGGGGGCGGCTGATCGTTTCCGCGATTCGAAGCTGCGTTGGAGACAAGTACGAAGCTGCAATGATCGAGTTCTCATTGCCCTCAAAGCCTGCATGAGCCATCCCGCGCAGAGCGCCGAGAATCAGAATGTCGCCGGTACAGCGAATCGTCCCCCCGGGATTCACATCGCCAATAAACAGCAGATTGCCCTCATGATGCAGCACCTGACCCGAGCGGACAATCCCCGCAATCGTCGTCAGCGCTCCCGGCGCATCTGCCCGAACAACTTCCGGCATCTCAAAGGAGCGGACAAGCAGATTGCCTTTTTGCTTCAATATATCAAGAATCATTTCCTTTTGATCCTCAGTGACGAGTCTCATCCCCAGCTTCACATCAACATGGATGATCGGCCCGGTTAAAATATGTTGATGGCTAAACTCCAATTTATACTTTAATTCCTCTAGAAGACTCGAAAAATCACATTTGTCGTCCAGCAGGAAAACCAGGCCATCTTTTACGCCTTTAATCGTCACGTGGTTGGATTTTACTGTCATGAGCCTGTCCCTCCCCCCTAATCAATTCGCGCCGAAGCAGAAAAGTTCCTGCTTACGGCAAGCAAAATAAGCGGGAAGTCAAGCGTTCTCCTCGGGAGAGCGTCTGCGGGTAATGATTTCGAGCTGCCGTCGCAGCGGTACGTAGATCGCCAAAGCAAATCCAAACTGCACGAGTACGTTTGGGATAATGTGATTTTTCAACGCCCATGTATACGGCTGGTGAATCAGTTCAAACAGCGTGTATGTCCCGAACAGAATCGAATCCAGCAACAGGCCGCCCAGCAGCACCACGATCATCATCAGCGGCAACGGTGCCCGCTGGTTGCGGGACAAGAGCCCCAGCAGATACCCGGACAACCCCATCGCGAAGGAGTAGGCTCCGATCAATGCTCCGTAAAAAACGATATCGTGCAACATCCCAAACACCAGGCCAAGGATTAACCCGGAATGCCGATTCTCATAAACCGAGAAATAAAGAATAACGACGAAAACCAGATGCGGGGCAATCCGCGTCTGCCATGCCGCAGGGATTAGCCAAGGAACTAAAGTTCCCTCCAGAATAAACAAGAGGAACAGCAGCAGGAACAAAATCAATTTGCGCTTGTTCACTCGCCTTCACCTTCCGGTTCGAACACGATAAACAGTTCCTTCCAGTCAGTAAAGTTCGCAGCCGGTTCCACTGTAGCCGTATACGTCAGCCCATATTCGCCAACCTGAATGTCCTTCACCGTGCCAATCACCATGCCGCGCGGAAATACGCCGCCAATCCCGGAGGAGACGATCGTATCTCCTGTCTTTAGCGGAGTCGCATCTTCAATGCGTGTCATGAGGAACATTCCCTGCTCGCGATCGAACGTTTCGATCATGCCAAAGACGTCGTTCTCCTTCCCTTGCGCCGTCACGGCAATGCCGTTGGAATTCGGGTCCTTGGCATCCATTGAAGTGGCAAGTCGGACCGTGGACGTAAAGTTGCTGACATGACTGATCACGCCAACCAACCCTTTCTCGGAGGTCACGGCCATCCCCTCTTTCACGCCTTCCCGAGCCCCTAAATTAACCACGATCGTGCGATTGACGGGATCGTCATTCACACTGATGACCTGGGCAATTTTCCAGGTGTAATCATAGAGCCTTTTTTGCGCTTCCGTGAAATCGAGCTTATTCTGCAATCGTTCGTTTTCTTGAGCGATCCAGTTATACGTCGCTTTGTCACGTGTATAGTGAGCTAAAGCAATCTTGAGCTGCTCGTTCTCCTCCTGCAGCGCACGCAGGTTCGAAATATCTTCAAAGAAGCCCGCTACATAGCTAGCGGGCTTGTAAAACACGTATTGCACGAAGCCAACCGTGTCCTTGACGAATTTCTCCGGCCAGGACAAGTTGGTTCTTGGCCCCAGCGTAAACCCCATCACCGCAATAAACAAAATAAGTCCCATCAACAAAATAAATAATCTTTTGTTGCCAAGCAGCTTAAACAGTTTTCGCACCCTCCAACCATACATGATTTCTTGGAAAAACGGCATTGGCCGTCCAATTCAGGACGGCGCCGCTTTGATATCAGGGGTGCCTTCTTCCGTGCGAATTATCGCTTGGAACGAAGGGCTGAACTACTTTTTGATTTGAATAAATGGATATTATCCAAAGCCCGGCCCGTACCGATCGCTACACAGTCGAGTGGATTCTCCGCCACAATCACCGGCATGCCGGTTTCGCTGGCCAGCAGTTTATCCAGATTACGCAGCAACGCGCCGCCGCCAGTCAGCACGATCCCCCGGTCCATAATGTCTGCCGCGAGTTCCGGCGGACATTTCTCCAAGGTGACCTTCACCGCGTCTACGATCGCACCAACTGTATCGCTCAGCGCTTCGGAGATCTCATCGGAAGTGATCGTGATCGTCTTCGGCAGTCCTGTCACAAGATCGCGACCGCGAATCTCCATCGTTTCGACCTTCTCCAAGGCAAGTGCGGAGCCGATATCCATCTTCAGCTGCTCGGCCGTTCGCTCCCCGATCATTAAATTATATTGGCGCTTGATGTATTGAATGATAGCCTCATCCATCTCATCACCTGCTACGCGGACGGATTTGCTCGTGACGATCCCGCCCAACGAGATCACCGCAACTTCCGTCGTCCCGCCGCCGATATCCACGACCATGCTGCCGGTTGGTTCCCAAACCGGCAAATCCGCACCAATCGCCGCGGCGAACGGCTCCTCAATCGTATAAGCCTCGCGTGCGCCGGCTTGCTTCGTCGCGTCCTCAACTGCCCGCTGCTCAACGGCTGTGATGCCCGACGGTACGCAAACCATGACGTTCGGGTGGCGCTGGAACAACGAACGCTTCTTCTGCGCTTGACCAATAAAATATTTAATCATCGTTGCCGTTGTATCGAAATCCGCGATCACGCCATCCTTCATCGGACGGATCGCCCGAATGTTGCCGGGGGTTCTGCCGATCATCTTCTTGGCCGATTCTCCGACGGCCACGATGTTTTTCGTGTCGGTATGGATCGCTACCACCGAAGGCTCGCGGACGATAATGCCCTTGCCTCTCGTATATACCAACGTATTTGCCGTCCCTAAATCAATACCCAAGTCTTTTGTAAAGCCACCCAACATGCTGCTTCTTCCTTTCCTTCTGTATCTAACCTATTATATTAGAGGTTGTTCAAAAAGTCATCTTCCGATCACGGTGTTTTATCTTCGATGCAAGCTCGACGGCGAATCTTGAATTCAGCCGGGACTTCCGTTGCTCACGTACCTCTATGTACGCTCCGCTACTCAGTCCCTAGCTTCATCCAACCTTCTGATATCACATTAAGCCCCGCTCTTTCAAACTGACGAACTTGCCGTCCCCGATGACGATGTGATCGAGCACATCGATGCCGATAATTTCCCCCGCCTCACAAAGCCTCCGCGTCATCCGGATATCCTCCGGGCTTGGAGTAGGATCCCCGCTGGGATGATTGTGGGCACAAACGACAGAAGCGCTGCTGCATTTGATCGCAGCCCGAAACACCTCACGCGGATGCACAATCGATGCGTTCAAGCTTCCGATCGAAAGCGTCTCTTGAGCAATAACATGATTTTTTGTATTCAAAAAAAGACATACAAAATGCTCTTTCTGCAAATAGCGCATTTGCTCCATTAATAGCTCGGCCGCATCGTGCGGACTGCGGATGACTGCTTGATCCGGCAGCCGCGATTTGGCCAGTCGCTGCCCCAACTCAATCCCTGCCTTCAGCTGGACCGCTTTCGCAGGTCCGATGCCTTTCAGGCTCGTCATCTCTTCCAGGCTGACATCAACCAGCCCGCGCAGCCCGCCTAATTCGGCGAGCAATCGCTGGGCCATATGAACTGCCGATTCCTGGCGTGTTCCTGTGCGGAGCAGGATCGCCAGCAATTCCGCATGGCTGAGCGCCCCCGCTCCGTATTTGATCATTCGTTCCCTTGGCCGCTCCTCAGAAGGAAGATCACGCAGCATATAGGGAGTTTGTGCTTGCTCCATCGCTATCCCTCGCTTCCGAAATAGTATCAGGCCGCTCCCGGTTATTCCGAGTCCGCCCGTCCTTGGTTTCGGAAGGATATGCTTTATCACTTCCCGATGACCTGCCAAACGCGGCAAGCTCAGTCCCCTGCTTACAGTACCTGAATGTCGAAATCCTTCAACATGTCCACAAGCAGCGAAACCGGCAAGCCCACAACATTAAAATAACATCCTTCAATTCCAGTAACGATCGTAGCGCCAAGGCCTTGAATCGCATACGCTCCAGCCTTGTCCAATCCTTCCCCGCTACGAGCATAGGCTTGAATTTCCGCTTCGGTTAAAGCCTTCATCCTTACGGTCGTCGCTCGGTAATCCACGTGGCGTCGCCCCGTTAAGGCGTCTATGCAGGCTACGCCGGTATACACCACATGCGCGCGTCCCTGCAGGCTTCGCAGCATATCCGCTGCCTCTTGGGTGTCCTTCGGTTTACCCAATACTTCGCGGTCTCGGACCACGATCGTATCGCTTCCAACGATCACTGCATTACGGTCTGCCGAAGAATCAAGCTCCCGGTAAACGGCTTCCGCTTTGCGCCCGGCAAGCTCCATCACGATTTGCTCCGGCGATAACGATGCTTCGAAGGATTCCTCGGCATGGCTCGGAACCACTTCGAAAGGAATCGCTAGAGACGCGACTAATTCACGCCTGCGAGGTGAAGTGGAAGCAAGAATAATCCGGCGCAAATTTGCGGTATCCATTATGGAACTCTCCTTTGTAGAAAACGAATTGATGTCCTGAATGGTTACATGCATAAGTTGGTAAAAAATAGATAAGAATCGACAGCGGTTTGCTGTCATCCCCGCCATTTTTTGACACTAACCTATTATAAGATTATTATGGCCCCAGGCGCAAACACAAAAAGGACAGGGGAAACTATTTCCAGCCCCTGTCCTTGGTCCTATTTTTCTACTGCATATTTATGCTCCGGCGTGAACGAGGGATTGCTCGGCCATAATGAAGCGCATCATCTCATTTTGCACTTCCCAGAGCAGCGTTTTCGCCCTGTTTTTCTGATATTCGCTCATGGCCTCGACCGCCCCGTTGATCGCTTTCTCCATTTCCCCGGCTAGGGCGGCTCCCTCCGCGGACCATTTGCCGCGGATCGCCGAAGCCCTTTCTGTCCAAGCTTGGTGCTTGGCACCCAATTGTTCCAATTCCGGATGCTGCTGCGGTTGCGGGTCCGCTTCGGTTAATAGCGCAGCGGATGAAGTGCTAAGCAGATCAACCAGCTCTGCACTTTGCGCCATAAACCCTTCCAAAGCTTCACGTTCGCCGGCAAAAGGAACATTGGCCACTGCTGGTAACGAAATCTCGTGCAAAATCAGCTCCACGCCTGCCGCCTTGAGTTGGCCGGTCAGCAGTTTCGACTGCTCACGATCCGTGGAAACCCCGGCATATACCCGCTTCTCGTCGACCGTATCCCGCGCCGCTGCAATGCCGGACGCCTGCAGCTCTTCTTGTGCCAGCTGTACACCCTGGGCTGTGCTAAACACGCCATATTGCAAAAAGTAGTAGGTCTGTTCCGGCAATGCGACACTAATGAGCGGAGCGTTGTCCTCTTTGGCGGGGTCCTCTCCTTCAATCTCCCCCATGGCCGGCTGGCTTGCGGTGTCTCCCTTTTCCTCCTGCTGCGTCGTGTTCGTATTGATTCCCGGAAGAGGGAGCTCGACCTCCTGATTAAATAAAGATAGCACGACATACCCAAACAGTGCGCCCGTAACAATCGCTCCGGTCAAAGAGCCGGCCACCTTCCACCAGGAGGTTCGGTGTGGACGGGTATAGATAGGAGGGGCATCTTCCTGCCACTCTGTTTGCCAAGGATCATTGCCGTAAATCTCTTCCCACGCCTTATCAGCCGCAGATGCAGTAGAGTAAACAGACATATCCGCCTTCTCCATTGCCCAATCATCCCGATCGGTTACCGTCGGATCTTGGCGTCGTCTCTGGTCTTGACCGCCCGGGAAAACAGTGAGCCCCATCCCGGTATGGTCTGTGAAGGGATCTCCCCATTCCTCCACCGTTTCTACCGCGCGATATTGGGGTGTCGTCCTCCGCATTGGCTCCTCCGCAATCTCCCGTTCTGGCCGGATTTCCCGGCCATCCCTGTCAAACCGGAATGTCATTTTGGCTTTGTTCACGGTCCGCACGCTCCTTGTCCATTCTTCTACCCTATCCATATGAGAGCGATCCAACGGTTATGCCAAGCCTGTACAAGGGTGAAGCTTCTATTTGGTCAGGAACGAAAAAACGGTCTTTACCGGGAACCTCATCCCGGTAAAGACCGTTCATATTAAGTGTCAAGCTGGGGATTTAGTTAGACAACCCTTTGGCCAGCTCGTAACCCACTTTGTAAATGTCGCCTGCTCCCATCGTCAGCACGAGATCTCCAGGCTTCAGCCGGTGCTGTAAATCGGCAATCACGTCCTGCTTCGTTGGCAAGTAACGGGCGCCGGCATTGCTGTTCTGCTTAATCAATTCAACCAGCTTGGAGGAGCTTACACCTTCGATCGCTTTCTCTCCGGCCGGTGAATAAATGTCGGTGATGATCACCTCATCCGCATCTCCAAACGCCCGGCTAAACGCATCCAACAAGAAAAAGGTCCGCGTATACCGCTGCGGTTGGAAGACGGCGATAATTCGCTTGCCGGTTGCCTTGGCCGCTGCGATCGTCGCTTGGATTTCCGTTGGATGGTGTGCATAATCGTCGATAATCAGAATTCCGTTCTTCTCTCCAAGCACCTGGAAACGGCGTTTCGCGCCATGGAAGTGGCGCAACGCTTTGACAACTTCATCAAACGGAATGCCGGCCTCCATGCATACGATCACGGTAGCCATCGCATTGTAAACATTATGCCGACCAGGCACAGACAATTCCACTGTTCCGAGCTCCCGGTCATCTTGATACATTTTAAAGGTAACACAGCGATCTCCAAGCTCGATCTCCCGGGCCGTATAGTCGCAGTTGGTTTCGATGCCGTACGTAATCGTCGGACTTTGTACCCGAGGAAGCAATTCACGTACGTTTGGGTCGTCTCCGCATACGACCGCCTTGCCGTCCGGTTTGATCTGATTCAGAAACTGCACGTAGGCTTCCTTCAAGCGATTGAAGTCACCGCCGTAGTTTTCCAAATGGTCGGCCTCGATGTTGGTCACGACGCCAAGTGATGGATAATACTGCAGGAAGGAGCCGTCGCTTTCGTCAGCTTCCGCAACCACGCATTTTCCTTGTCCGGCTTTGGCATTTGTGCCCATGTCCACAATTTCCCCGCCGATAATGTAGGTAGGATCGGTACCGCAAAGCTCCATCGCCAGCGCGATCATCGACGAGGTTGTCGTTTTGCCATGAGCTCCGGCAACAGCAACACCGTTACGCTCATTCAAAAGGCGGGCCAGCATCTGAGAGCGATGCAGCACCGGTATGCCTTGCTCTTGCGCTTCCAAACGCTCCACATTATCCTGCGGCAGCGCGGTAGAGTAAACGACCAAATCCGCCCCATGCACGTGTTCGGCGGTATGGCCGATATAGATTTTCGCTCCCTTCGCGGCGAGCTTCTCCGTCAACTCTTGGGAGGCAACGTCCGATCCCGTGACGGTATACCCCATTTCCAGCATCACGCGGGCAATGGCGCTCATGCCATATCCGCCGATACCGATAAAATGTACGTGTTGTTCGGTCGTATTTAACAAAATGGTCACCAGCCTTTTTCAGAATCGGTTTGATGCAAAAGGGCCGCCCGCACGTCCGAGATCAGATACAACGTGCCGGTGACTACCCCAAGATCCTCCCGTTCCGTCCGTGACTCCAAAAGCGAAAGGGCTTTTCTCCAGTCACGTTCCACGATGATTTCCAAATCCGCTTTCGCTTCTGTCCCCTGTAGTTCGGCCACGAGTTCATACAACGCATCGGCGTCCATTTTCCGGCGAAAATCGGGCTCGGTCAGAATTAGCGTATCCACTATTGGTAATATATGCTTCAAGTAGCCCTGATGATGCTTGTTGGCCAGCATCCCCATCATCAAATGCAGCTTACGGTATTGGAACGCTTCAGGCAGGCTTTTCGCCAGCGAAGCAGCCCCCTCCGGATTATGTGCTCCGTCCAATACAAGGCGAGGTTCCTCCCGCACCACTTCCAGCCGTCCAGCCCAGAAAGCGGTACGGAAACCGTCCTGCACCTGTTCATCCTCGAGGATAAAAGCCATATACTGCCGCAACACTTCCAGCACCATCATGACGCCGGCGGCGTTCTTGCATTGATGCTCCCCAAGCATGCGAATTGTAAAATCCATCTCCCGGAATGGACCTTGAAAATGCAACTGCTGCTCCTTGGCATCCACGGCCACCCGCTCGTACCGGAACTGTTCCCCCATCAGATACAGGGTAGCATGTTTGGCTGCCGCCGTTTCCTTCAGTACGGCAACGGCCTCCGGTTGTTCGGCACAGCTGACTACGGGCACTCCCGCCTTGATAATGCCAGCCTTCTCACGGGCGATTTGCTCGATGGTATCGCCAAGGACGTCCATGTGATCCATGCCGATGTTCGTAATCAAAGAGACGATCGGCGTCACAATATTGGTCACATCCATCCTTCCCCCAAGCCCGGTCTCCCATACTACCACATCGGGATAACACACTTCCGCAAAATATAAAATCGCGATCGCTGTGCTCACCTCGAACATGGTTGGGGATCCGAGTTCAGTCTCGGAAATTTCAGCCACCAATGGAGCAATCCGGTTCGCCAGATCGAGCAGCACCGTCTCAGGGATATCTTCCTCATTATATTGGAAACGATTTGTGAACTTAGTGATATAAGGGGACGTAAAAGTCCCCACTTGATAACCGCATTCCCGGAGTGTCCGGGTCAGGAAAGCGCAGGAGGAGCCTTTACCGTTCGTCCCCGCCACATGGATAAATTTCAGCCTCCGTTCGGGATGGCCTAACTTTTCCATCATGAGCTCGATCCGTTCCAAGCCGGGACGGATGCCAAACGGCAACAGCCCGTTGATCCAATCAACCGCTTCAGCGTAGCTCTTGAGCGGCCGTGCTTCTTCCTCTGTACGATCCCCCATGTCAGTCACCTTCATTTAATATTAGTGTAGTTCAAAAAGTCATCTTCGGATCACGATGTAGTTCAATGAAGCAGAGTCGGCGTCGAATCTTGGATTCAGCCGGGACTTCCGTTGCTCACGTAGATCTGTCTACGCTCCGCTACTCAGTCCCTAGCTTCATCCAACCTTCTCGGTGCTCCAAACCTAACTTTTTCAACCTTTATTGAACAGTAGTTCAAAAAGTCATCTTCGGATCACGAAGTAGTTCAATTAACCTTTCAGTTCCGCAATTCGAGCCAGCACCTTGTCGCGTTTCTCAGAATAATCGGCCATCTTCGCCCGTTCTTCCTCGATCACTTTAGCCGGTGCTTTGGACACGAAGCCTTCATTAGCCAGCTTCTTCTCGACACGTTCCACTTCTTTGTTCAAGTGGTCAAGTTCCTTTGTCAAACGCTCAATTTCCTGCGCGATATCAATGAGACCCGATAGCGGCAGGAACAGCTCGGCCCCCGTTACAACGGCGGTCATCGCTTTATCCGGCACATTTGCGTTCAGCGAAGCCTCGTACTCCGAAGTGTTGCAGAACCGGCGAACGTAATGCTCGTTGCGGGACAACACTTCCAGCACTTCCGCGCTGCCTGGCTTGATGACGAGCTCGACCTTTTTGCTCATCGGCACATTCACTTCGGCACGGATATTCCGCACCGCGCGAATGACATCAATCAGAAGGTTCATTTCCTGAACGGCGTCTGACGCTTCCAGCGCTGGGTCGTATTCCGGCCATGCCGCCAGCATAATCGTTTCGCCAGAATGCGGCAAATGCTGCCATATTTCCTCGGAAATAAACGGCATAAACGGATGAATCATGCGCAGCGTGCGATCGAGTACATAGGCCAGCACAGACTGGGTTTTCTTCTTCGCCGCGGCATCTTCCCCGTACAGGGATAGCTTGGCGAACTCGATATACCAGTCGCACAGATCGTCCCAGATAAAGTTGTACAGCAATCGACCCGTTTCCCCGAATTCGTAAGAATCGATCAAGCGCGTAATTTCCTTGGCTGTTTCGTTCATCCGGTGCAAAATCCAGCGATCCGCCGTCGACAGCTCACCGCTGATATCGATATCCTCGTACTTCACGCCCTCCAGGTTCATCAAAGCAAAGCGCGAAGCATTCCAAATCTTGTTGGCGAAGTTGCGGGCTTGCTCAACGCGTTCCCAACGGAACCGCAGGTCTTGACCCGGCGTGTTGCTGGTGGACAGCATGTAACGCATGGCATCAGCGCCGTACTTCTCAATAACTTCAATTGGATCGACGCCGTTCCCCAGCGATTTGGACATTTTGCGCCCTTCACTGTCGCGGACGAGGCCGTGGATCAGGACATCCTTGAACGGAACTTGACCGGTGAATTCCAACGAAGTGAAGATCATCCGGGCAACCCAGAAGTAAATGATATCGTAACCAGTGGAAAGAACAGACGTTGGGAAATAGCGCTTGAGGTCCGCGCTGTCCTCATTCGGCCAGCCCAGTGTAGAGAATGGCCAAAGTGCAGAGCTAAACCACGTATCCAGCACATCCTCGTCTTGTCGGATATCGTCGCGTCCCAGCTTGGCCCGTGCTTCTTCCTCACTGCGGGCAACAACCATTTCACCGGTCTCGTCGCAATACCAAGCCGGAATACGATGACCCCACCACAACTGACGGGAAACACACCAATCGCGGACGTTCTCGATCCAGTTCAAATAGATTTTCTCGAACCGATCCGGTACGAAGTTCACGCCGTTCCCCGATTTTTGCGCTTCAATTGCTTTTTCTGCGAGCGGCTTCATCTTCACGAACCATTGCGTCGACAAATACGGCTCAACCACAACGCCAGTCCGTTCACTATGACCAACTTGATGCACGTGGTCTTCAATTTTGATCAGCACGCCCATCTCTTGCAAATCCTTCACGATCTGCTTGCGGCATTCGAAGCGGTCGAGTCCTTGATACTTGCCGGCTTCCGCGTTCATCTTGCCGGTCTCGTCCATCACGTTAATTTGCGGCAGGTTATGGCGCAAACCAACCTCGAAGTCATTCGGGTCATGTGCCGGGGTGATTTTTACCGCGCCGCTGCCAAACTCTTTCTCAACGTATTCATCGGCAATAATCGGGATTTCACGGTCAACGATCGGCAGGCGAAGCGTCTTGCCAACCAAATGACGATAACGTTCATCCTCAGGATGAACGGCAACTGCTGTATCGCCAAGCATCGTCTCTGGGCGAGTTGTCGCCACGGTAATATATCCGCTGCCATCACTCAGTGGATACTGCAGATGGTACAGATGCCCGTTCACTTCTTTATATTCTACCTCGATATCGGAAAGCGCCGTACGCGCCGCCGGATCCCAGTTGATGATATACTTGCCGCGATAAATCAAGCCTTTCTCATAGAGCTTCACGAACACTTCGCGAACCGCTTGAGACAAGCCCTCGTCCAAGGTAAACCGCTCGCGCGAATAATCGAGCGAAGCACCCATTTTGGCCCACTGTTCATGAATCGTTTCCGCATATTGGTCCTTCCAGGCCCAGACTTGTTCGAGGAACTTCTCACGGCCCAGGTCGTATCGGGATACGCCTTGCTCTCTAAGCCGCTGCTCCACTCTTGTTTGAGTTGCAATCCCCGCATGGTCCATCCCAGGCAGCCACAACGCATCATAGCCTTGCATCCGCTTAGTCCGGGTCAAAATATCCTGCAGCGTCAAATCGAGCGCATGACCGATATGCAGCATCCCGGTTACGTTAGGCGGCGGAATCACAATCGTGTAGGGCTTGGCATCCGGCCGTTGTCCGGCTTTAAAGAAGCCGTTCTCCAACCAATAACGGTGCCATTTCTGCTCCGCTGCTTTCGGATCGTACGTCGTTGGCATTTCTACCGACGAAGTTTGTTGACCTTGATTTTCTGTCATCCTATTCAACCTCCGTTACAAATAAGCATAGCCTTAGCTATCCCAAGATAGTCGACTGGCGTTATCGGCTCCACCCGTGTGCATAAGACTTCGGACGGGCTTTCGCGCCTGCTTCATGATGCCTAAGAAAAAAACAAAAAGCCCTTCGTCTCAAAGGACGAAAGGCTTTACTTTCGCGGTACCACCTTTGTTTCGCATCAATGGCATCCGGCTCCTTCAGCATCCGGTGCAAGAAATGCGACACTCATGCAGATAACGGCTGCGGCCGGTCCGTTCTAACCTCATATCAGATGCTGCTCAAACGGACAACTCCCGGGCGACTTCGGCGAGCTACATGTCCTGCAGAATCTCTCAGCCGTGGATTCCGCTCTCTGAAGGGTACGCTGCCTACTCTTCCCGTTCCAAGTCTTTGCCATAGATCTTATTACTTTAATCTATATTATCATAACTTGGAAAGGAACGGGAGTCAACAATCTGCCTGATTTCACGGGAAGGTCCTCACGGAATGTACAAAACTTGCCCTTCATTCACCTGATGCTCGGACAGACGGTTGTACAGCTGCAACTCCCGCGTACTCAGGTGGTAGCGTTGGGCGATATCATCCAGCGTCTCTTCACGCTGCACGATCACGAGGCGCACTTTGCGGAAGGGATTTTGATCCTCATTGCTGATGAACAGGTTCTTCCACCGCAGCTCCTCACCCTCACCTTGGTCTCTGCTGTCGTCCAGGCTCGCCTGATCCGAAGCTTCCTCCTGCGGTTCCTGAGCAGGCCGGGCCGAAGAGGAAATCAACTTCGTTAAGCCAAAGTTGTCTCGATCTCCCTCGTCATCCCCTTTTTTGGCCCCCAACGCAATCTTCATTTCCTTCTTCTCTTCTGGTTGGGCAGGTACAACTTGGTCCGCTTCAACCTCCGCATTCGCCTCCAAAACAGGTTCGTTCGCCGTATCGTTTGACACGGCGGCGACTTCTTCGCCAACCCCATCCGAAGCCCGTTCCGGTTCAGCATATTCCGCCTCTACAGCTTCACTCGCATGTTCAATTGGCGCGGATTCCGCGAACGGGCGAATCTCCTCCTCAAATGTTGCGCCTGCATCCAACTCCTCTGTCTGGTCAGCAAAAACCTCTGCAGCAGCGTCAAAATCCGATTCAGATTCCTTGTCCGCCCAAGGACTAGCTTCCTGGAATGCAGGGACATCCTCTCTCCAGGCGGCGGGTTCCTGCGGCTCGTCCGCACTTCGTTTTTGCGCGGTAAGGACTTCATCCGGGAACGCCTGCCATGAGGCAAATTGCGGAATGGGCTGTGGTTCTTCGTCCTGCTCCTCTTGCTGCAGCTCGAGTTCCGGCTCCGGCTGAGATTCTTCGTCTGTCGTATCGCGGATTAACGAATTCCACGAGAACGTCGGCTCCGACTCTTGGCGCACTTCTTCCGTCAGCAATGGCGCTGCCGGGATCGATTCAGGCTCGGTCACCGCCGAAGTGTAATCCTCCGATTCCTCCGCGCTGAAATTCGATTCGGCTTCCGGTTCATCCTCTCGCAGATCCGGTACAACATGGGCAGTCGTAAACTCGCGATCTTTCCATGCATCTTGCTCGGACACGAGGGGGGTAGTCTCCACCCCTTGAAGCGACAAGACCCCTGTAATATTCAAGCTGCGCGAGCTAAGCAGGTCAACATCGAAGTTTTCAATTTCAACCGTGATATCCTCCAACCGGTTCACCCGGCTTAGCGGTATCGTAATTTCGACTGGAATATAATGTTCCAGCTTCTGCGTTTCTCCTTCTCCCCGATACACCCCCGACAACAGCAAATGGCCGCGCAGCGCGGCATACTCCTCCCCGGGAATCACCTGGATTTTCGGATAGAGCTCGATCTCCTCCAGCTCTTCAATGCCGATCACATCTTCAGAAAGATGTATCCGCTCATAAATATCAAACCTGAGACCATAGGATTGATCAGCCAACTCGTTACCTCCTTTCAGCATATCCAAACCTGATTTAGAAATCGATGAATCTTGATCCAAATCATCCTCGTTTAATCTATATGCTACAAAAGAGAGTGCATGCCAGCTTTTTGCCGATTGGAGGGTACAGACCTTCTCACATTAGGTAAAAAAATAAGCCAGGCTGCCATCAGACAGCCCGGCTAGTCAACGAAAGCGATCTCTCAGCTGGATCATGGCCGACGGCCAAGGATCGTCCAGCTCCACCGTTTCTCCGGTGAGCGGGTGCGGGAACACCAGTCGCTCCCCATGTAGCGCTTGATAAGGCATCCACTTCGTGCTGCCGCCATACAGCGCATCCCCTACGAGCGGATGGCCCGCCGCGCTCAAGTGAACGCGAATTTGATGCGTGCGACCGGTCTCCAGGGTCAACCGAACAAGGCTCACCTCGTGTTTGGGGTATACCTCCAGCAATTCCACATGGGTGATCGCCGGTTTGCCCGTTGGGGACACCCGGCGCCGCTGGTTATGGTGGCGATCCCGACCGATCGGCTGATCGATCACTTTAAGCGCAGGACTGACCACGCCTTGTACAAACGCGATGTACGTTCGTCCGATCTCCTTGCGGCTCATCGCTTCATCCAGCTTCAAATGGGCGTATTCGTTCTTGGCGAACAACACCGGTCCTGACGTATACTCGTCTAATCGGTGAATATGCGCCGCAGCAATCGGCTGACCGAGACCCGCGTACCATCCCGCCACGCGGTTGGCAAGGGTGTCCGGCGGAGCAGAATTCCTGCGGGAAGCGTCCCCCTCATGGCCATCGGGATGGACTTTAAGCCCTGCCGGCTTGTGCACGACAAGGCAAAAATCATCCTCATATATAAGCGAAACCTCTGCCTCAACCGGAGCATATTGGGAGGCCCTGGCCGGAAAAGCCAACAGCCTTAACCGATCCCCGGCAAGCTTGATGCCGCCTTCCGTCCGCAGCCGGCGCAGCAGCTTGGGAGGAGCCTGCAGCCCCTCCTCCAGCCATACCATCGCCGCATCCAGGCGGTCTTGCCCCTCACGTACAGGCAGCTTGCCTGGCATCAGCTCGAGCCAGTCGCCGCGCCGCGTCCAGGTTAGCTTACCGCTCACAGCTTTTGCAGCGCCAAGCGATGCGCTTCGATCGTCAGCTCAATGTCCTCATCGGTATGCACGCCCGAAACGAACATCCCTTCGAACTGCGAAGGCGCTACGTTGATGCCTTGCTCAAGCAACGCCGCGAAGTAACGGCGGAACAGGTCGAGGTCGCTTGTTTTTGCCGTTTCGTAATTGATGACCTTCTCTTCGGTAAAAAACGGACAAATCATCGAACCCACGCGGTTAATCGTACACGGAATCCCTTTTTCCTTGGCATTGCGCGTAAAGCCTTCCTCCAGCTTCGCCGACAACCGTTCCAGACGGTCGTACACCTCCGGAGTAAGCAGCGACAGCGTCGTGTAACCTGCTACCATCGCCAGCGGGTTGCCGCTCAGCGTCCCGGCCTGATAAATCGGCCCGCTTGGTGCGATTTGCTCCATGATCTCGCGTTTTCCGCCGTACGCTCCCACCGGCAGACCGCCGCCGATGACCTTGCCAAGGCAAGTTAAGTCCGGCGTCACGCCAAAGCGCCCCTGTGCACAATTGAGACCTACGCGGAAGCCCGTCATGACCTCGTCAAAAATGAGCAAGCTGCCGTACTGCTCGGTAATCCGGCGCAGACCTTCCAGGAATCCCGGCAACGGCGGCACAACGCCCATGTTCCCGGCTACCGGCTCGACGATGACGCCGGCAATCTCTTCGCCAAAGCGTTCAAATGCAAGCTCCACCGAAGCCAAGTCGTTATAAGGCACCGCAATCGTGTTGGAGGCAACGCCTTCAGGCACGCCTGGACTGTCCGGCAATCCCAGCGTCGCTACGCCAGAGCCTGCTTTAATCAACAAACTGTCGGCATGGCCGTGATAGGAGCCTTCGAATTTCATGATTTTGCTGCGGCCTGTATATCCCCGTGCCAGACGAATCGCACTCATCGTTGCTTCCGTTCCCGAGTTTACCATTCGCACCACGTCAATCGACGGTACCCGTTCCGCAACCAGCTTGGCCATTTGCGTCTCCAGCAGCGTTGGCGCTCCAAAGCTCGTCCCTTTCGCAGCCGTCTCCTGCAACGCACGCACCACCTCTGGATGAGCGTGGCCCATAATCAACGGCCCCCAGGAGCCCACATAATCGATAAAGCTGTTGCCGTCGATATCGTAAATTCGGGATCCTTCCCCGCGTTCGATATACATCGGCGTCAACCCAACGGATTTAAACGCCCGCACCGGGCTGTTGACGCCGCCGGGCAAGACCTGCTTCGCTTCTTCGAAAGCCAGGCGCGATCGTTCTTCGCCCCGCCGGCCAATCATGTCCTTGCTCATCGATACCCCTCCTTAACTGTTTAAACCCCGTTCTCGGTTCTAGGTTTACTGCTTCTCGCGCAGCCAACGTGCCATATCCTTGGCGAAATACGTGATAATGATATCCGCACCCGCCCGTTTCATGCCTAGCAGCATCTCAGTAACGATGGCCCGCTCGTTAATCCAGCCTTGCTGAGCCGCTGCCTTCACCATCGAATACTCTCCGCTTACGTTGTATGCGACCAGCGGAAGATCAAATTGATCCCGCAGCATCCGCAAAATATCCATAAAAGCCAAAGCCGGCTTCACCATCAGCATATCCGCGCCTTCCAGCACGTCAGATTCCGCTTCTCGCAAAGCCTCGCGGGCGTTAGCCGGGTCCATTTGATAAGTCTTCCGGTCACCGAACTGCGGTGCGGAGTCCGCCGCTTCACGAAACGGCCCGTAGAAAGAAGACGCGTATTTAACAGAATACGACATAATCGGCACATGGCTATAACCCGCTTCATCAAGCCCAGCACGAATCGCTTGTACAAAACCGTCCATCATATTGGACGGAGCGATAATGTCCGCACCAGCACGCGCTTGGGAGACAGCAGTCTTCACCAGCAGCTCCAGCGATTCGTCGTTCATCACGTCGCCGCAGACATGCCCGTCGCGTTCAAACGTATGTACCATCCCGCAATGGCCATGATCTGTAAATTCACATAGGCAAGTGTCCGCTACAACCAGCAAGTCCGGATACCGTGATTTGATGATCCGCGTCGCTTCCTGTACGATCCCGTCCTCCGCATAAGCCGAAGTGCCCACGCTGTCCTTCGTTTCCGGAATGCCGAACAGCAGAACTGCCGGAATACCTAAATCAACGATTTCTTTAACTTCCTCTTCCAGCGTATCCAACGAAAAATGAAACACGCCAGGCATCGAAGAAATCTCATTTTTGACGCCTTTACCATAAGTGACAAAGAGCGGTTGAATCAAGTCGTCCACCGTCAGGACAGTTTCACGTACCATCCCGCGAATCGCAGCCGACTGACGCAGCCGGCGATGTCTTACGATTGGAAAATTCATATTTAATTCCCTCCTAAGTATGCAGCACAGGGTGAAGCCCCGTGTTAACCAACAAAACTCACTTCGCCGACGCCGTCCGCATTTTCCAGTCACAGAGCGCTTGGATCAAGCTGTCGATCGTTGCTTCTTCCGCAAGTATTGATACCCGCAAGCCGGCATCCTCCGCCGTCTTTGCCGTAACCGGCCCGATGCAGGCGATGTCCACGCCTTGCAGGGCAGCGACCGGATCGGCCACCCCCATGCCGCCCAGCGCAGCCAACAGATTCGTTACCGTGGACGAGCTGGTAAAGGTGACGGCGTGGATCCGGCCTTTCTCGAGCAGCTTCAACAGCTCGTCATCCGTCTCCCCGGCTGGCACCGTCCGGTACATCACCGCCTCGGTGACGGTCAAGCCTTTCTCGCGCAAGGCAGCAGGCAACCACGCGCGAGCCAGATCGCCGCGCGGCAACAGCACGTGCTGTCCGGACTTCAACTCGCTGCCGTACGCTTCCATCAGGCCCTCGGCCTGGAACTTGCCCGGCAAGCCCTCCGCCGCAATTCCGCGTTGGCGCAACGCCGCCTGCGTCGCCGGCCCTACGGCAGCAATTCTTGCTTTATGCAACCCTCGGACATCTTCCCCCAGTCTCTCCAGGTGCGAGAAGAAATACTCCACGCCATTCACGCTCGTGAAGAACACCCAATCGTACTGTTCGAGCTGATGGAGCGCTTCGTCCGTGCCAGCCAGTTCCTGGCCTTCCGGCATCACGATGTCGATCACAGGGAACTCGTAAGGCTCACCGCCAAGCTCCTCGATGCCGCGCACCAACTCACTGGCTTGCGAGCGCGAACGAGTGACGAGAATTCGCTTGCCGAACAACGGCAACGATTCCGCCCACATCAGCTGCTCCCGTTGAGCCACGACCTCGCCAACGACCGTGACGGCCGGCGGCTTGAAGTCCGCTTCGCGTACCTTTTGCTCAATATCCGCCAACGTCCCGACCAGCGTCTCCTGTTCGGCTCTCGTTCCCCAGCGAATCAGCGCAACTGGCGTTTCGGGCGGGCGTCCGTAATGGATCAGCTGTCTGCTGATATGACCAATATTGGCTACGCCCATCATAAACACCAGGGTGCCAGTCGCATTGGTCACCTTCTCCCAGTCAATGGACTGATCCAGCTTATCCGGGGTTTCACGCCCCGTAATGATTGACACTGAGGAAGCCATATCCCGGTGGGTGACAGGAATACCGGCATAAGCCGGCACCGAAATGGCCGCCGTAATCCCCGGCACAATTTCGTAAGGAATCCCGTGCTGCCGCAGCAGCTCCGCCTCCTCCCCAACGCGGCCGAAGATCGTCGGATCGCCGCCTTTTAAGCGAACGACGGTCTTTCCCTCTAACGCCAAATCAACTAACAGCTGATTGATATGCTCTTGCTTCATCGTGTGACGGTCGGTTCGTTTCCCGACATAGATTTTCTCTGCTCCGGGCTTCGTTCTTCGCAGCAGGCTGGGATTGGCCAGACGATCGTAGACGATCACGTCGCCCTTCTCCAGACAATCAAGCCCTTTCAGCGTAATCAATCGCGCATCTCCAGGGCCTGCGCCAACCAGATACACCTTACCAGCCATATTCGTTCACTCCCCGGTTTCTTGTAATAATGCAGCCGCTCCCATCGAGATCAGGCGGCCGGCAAGCTGCTCTCCCAGCTCGACCGGATCTGATCCCTCGGCACTTTCTTTCAAAATCGTCGTTCCGTCTGCTGAACCAACCATCCCCGTCAACCGCAAACGCGGATGACCAGTCTCCCCGCTTGTCCCTTCCTCTGGCAACAACGTCGCATACGCTCCAATCGGCACCTGACAGCCGCCATTTAGCACGCCAAGGAATCGGCGCTCTGCAGCCACCGTCACCGCCGTGTCCGGATCATTGTATAAGGACAAGAGACGGCGCACCTCTTCATCATCCTCGCGGCATTCGATGCCAAGCGCGCCTTGACCTACAGCTGGCAGGCAGACCTCTGCAGGAAGAAATACCGTAATCCGATGTTCCCAGCCCATGCGAAATAATCCCGCCGCAGCCAAAATGATCGCGTCAAAACCTTCCTCCTCCAGCTTGCGCAACCGGGAATCGATATTGCCGCGAATGGGCTCCAACACGAGATCCGGGCGATAAGCGCGCAGCTGACTGGCACGGCGTAAGCTGCTCGTCCCTACCTTCGCCCCCTGCGGCAATTCGTCAAGACTCCGTCCATCTCTTGATATCAACGCATCTCTCGGATCAACGCGACGCGGCACCGCACCGTTCATCAATCCGTCCGGCAACACGGAAGGCATGTCTTTCATACTATGGACCGCCAAATCGATCTCTCCATTCAGCATCGCCTGCTCGATTTCCTTCACGAACAGTCCTTTGCCGCCTACTTTGGACAACGTCACGTCCAATATCCGGTCACCCTTGGTTACGATCTTGCGGATTTCAAAATCAAAAGGCAGGTTGTGCTCCTTGCAGATCGCTTTTAAATCGTCGATAACCTGTCCCGTCTGGGTCAGCGCCAGCTGGCTTTGTCTCGTACCCACCACTATCGTTCGCTTCGTCATGCTTATTCCTCCGTCTGTTCCTCAATCCAGGCGATCATCGTTGCTTCGCTCCACGGCTCAAAGCTTCCTTCCCGGATCAAGGTCAATATATCGGTCTCGGCCAACTTCCGAAACAGACGTTTCCGTCTTACGGGATCGTCGATTCGCGCCTTAATAAAAGCCCGCGCCGAGCTTAAAAAGTCAATGTAACGCTCGTAATCCTCGCCAAATTGTTCGTCAATCTCGCGGATCAGCTCCCGTGCGGCCGTGGGTCCCGCTCCCGAGGTGGAGACGGCTACAACCAGATTCCCGCGGCGCAAAACGCCAGGTGTAATCATACTGCCTCGCGACCCTTCGCTCGCGTCATTCATCGGGATGCCCTCTGCGTCAGCTTCGGCGACTACAGCGGCGTTTACCTCCGGGCGATCGGTCGCAGCAAAAGCAAGAAACGCTCCGGCTAAATCCCCTTGTCGATACTCCCGTTGGATCCACTCTACCTGCACCATCTCGTGATGGAGCCGCCGCAGGCCTTCAGTTACGGTGGGACTAATCACCACGGTTACCGCTCCAGCCTCTGCCAGCATCGTCGCCTTCCGTTCGGCAACTGGTCCGCCGCCAATCACGACACAACGACGACCGGCCAAATTTAATAGGACAGGCACATAATGAGGTATGACGCATCCCTCCTGCTTCAACTGATTATTAGCATACCTTACCCTGCCGCAATTTTCCATGTTCGTCCCTTCAAAAAAAGCCCTTCCCCCTCCGCTTCAGCGTCGAATCAGCCATGATTCGGGTGCATCCGGCAGAGGGCTCAGGGCGTTCTCGCGGTTTCACTTATCCAGTTATACAGACACCTTCGCTAGCGGCAATGAAGGTTCCGGCTCAAAGGGGGCCTGTTTTGGGGGCTCGTCTTCAAGTCCTGCCAACCCTTCAGACGCCCGGGACGCTAATCGTTCTTGGGCTTCCCGTGAGGCAGAGATCTCCTCGCCGGATCCGGAAGGGGCGTTGTCTTGTTCTTCCAAACGATCCTCCAGCGCAAAAATCTGCGTAAACAGCTCCAGCGCGTTCGTGCCTTGACTTTCGCCAGCCAGCTCCTTGATCCGATTAATCGGATCATGCAGCATTTGGTTCAAAATGCTCTTGGTGAGACGACGAATCACCTTACGTTGCCGTTCATCCAGTTCCGGCAGCTTGTTAAAGAGACTGTCCAACGTATTCTGGTGAATGTCAGAAGCCTTCTCCTGCAACGCGCGAATGACCGGCTTCACACCCAGCGTCTGCAGCCATGTTCCGAAGGCGGCGATTTCGTCCTCGATCATCGATTCAATCTTGACCGCTTCTGCGCGGCGCATCTCCATGTTGCTCTCTACGATACCTTCGAGATCGTCGATGTCATATAGGAATACCTGATCCAACTCACCGATTGCCGGTTCGATATCCCGCGGCACAGCGATATCGATCATAAACAACGGGCGGTCCATTCGCCGCTTCATACTGCGGGCAACCTGCGCCGAAGTGATCACATACCCTTCCGCACCGGTCGAGCTGATCAGAATGTCCACCTCTTCCAACCGCTCCATCGCTTCCTGCATGGTGCACGGCACGCCATGAAACTTCGCAGCAAGCTCCTGAGCCCGGGCGAAGGTCCGGTTGGCCACCAGCACTTCTTCCGCACCCGCACCGCTCAAGTGCTTGGCCGTCAATTCACTCATCTTGCCGGCGCCAAGGATCAGCACGCGTTTGCCTTCAAAGCTGCCAAATATCCGCTTGCCCAGCTCCACGGCAGCATAGCTGATCGAAACAGCACTTTCCCCGATGGCGGTTTCGGAATGGGCACGTTTGCCCAGTGTGACCGCTTGTTTAAACAACATATTAAACCATGTTCCGGTGCATTTCTCCCTTTGCGAGAGCAAGAACGCATTTTTGACCTGGCCGAGAATTTGGGTTTCCCCTAACACCATCGAATCCAAACCACACGCAACGCGGAACAGATGGCGAATCGCTTGTTCATCTTCATATATATATAAATGGCGGGTAAATTCTTCGCGAGGAACCCCAAACCAGCGTTCCATAAAACTGCGAACGAAGGACCCGCACATGTGCAGTTGATCAACTACGGCATAGATTTCCGTACGATTGCAGGTGGCAATAATTACGCCTTCCAATACACTCTTGGTACGTAAGAGCTCCTGCAGCGCTTGCGGCATGTCCGTATCTGATAAAGAAAAGCGTTCCCTGACTTCCACAGGCGCCGTGCGATAGTTTAACCCAACTACGACGATGTGCATTGCAAGTTCACCTGCCTTGAAAGAAGTATCTATAGCATGTATCACAAACAAACTATGTTAATTATATCACAGTAGCCTTCGGCTCCCCTGGGATTTCTATGAGTTTTTTATGAATTATTTATGAATTTCATTCATTCAAAACAAATAACCATGGATGACCCATGGTTAAGTTATTTTCCCCAATTTTTAGAATATCTAACCTAGCTTAAACAAATTCAGCGCGATTCGAATCCGCTTCAGCTACTTCCAGCTCGCCTACGCCCCGAATCAGCTTCTTCGCGTACGTTTTCTCCGGATTCAAGACGGACACCAGGTAATCGATTGCCAGCTGCGGATCTACAAATTCCCCGCAGGTGTAACAATCAATCGCAGCAAACCCTCTCTCAGGATACGTGTGAATCGAGAGGTGGCTTTCCGACAACATTACAAGCACAGTGGCTCCTTGCGGTTCGAACTGTCTGGACTGAATCGACAAAATGGTGGCTCCGCAAGCTTCCGCCGCTTCAACCAAGTGAGCTTCCAACAACCCGGCGTTGTTCAGCACCTCATAGTCGATTCCCCAAGCATCAACCGCAACGTGTCTTCCGAAAGTTGAATATTCCATCTTTCGGCTCCCCCTTCCTAGGAATAAAATGTTTGAAAAAATTTCATCCGCTAGGACCTACGTCATTCACTTCTCGAGGGAAACATCTCTCGCAACATCTCCATGTCCTGAGTGAATCCTGGTTCCTATATTCTTTTCAACGAGATTAAAAATAACATCTCTTGCGGACAAATGCAACCTATTTTTTCAGCGAAAACCTGCATCCGTTCGCGGTTCAGGCATAAAAAAACTACCCTGTAACAGGGTAGTTATCATTAGTACATTATGTTGTCGCCCTCACTCTGGTGACACCAGTGGTCGGGCCTTAATGATCTTGATTTAAGCCTCCAGCACAAACAGTCTGCGTGAGCATTGACGCAGCTCATTATCGATGCGTTCCACATCCGCTTCATCGGCGATAAACCGCTGGTCAAGCAGCGCATTGATGTCCTTGCGGATCCGGGCGATCTCCAGCTCAATATCGTTATTCCGATATATCTGCTGCAGTTCCGCCGCTGCATCCTTGTATTCAAACACAAGCTTGTAGGAGTCCCGGGAATATTCGACGATTTTGCGAACCCGGCCTTCCTGATAATAATACATCATCATGAATCCGTTATAAATTCGGGTGACCATGCCGGAGCCTTTAAAGGCGGCGAACAACAGTCTCATCACGTTGGTTAAATGGGGTTTTTCCAAGCGGAAAGACATTTCACAGACATAGAACCCGTCAACACGTTCAAATGGAAGATGCACTTCCTCGCCGCCATCATCCTCCAATACGACCTCTTGCCCGCCGTTGTCCAGCACTTTGACTCGCTGACGCACATGGGGATCG
Organism: Paenibacillus sp. 3LSP; assembly: GCF_032465655.1. Lineage (NCBI taxonomy): Bacteria > Bacillati > Bacillota > Bacilli > Caryophanales > Paenibacillaceae > Paenibacillus > Paenibacillus sp. 3LSP. The sequence continues at coordinate 40,976 of NZ_JAWDJI010000076.1, forward strand.
TAGACTTTGTGAATAAACTGCGACATTTGGACTTCCGTTAAACGCATACTTGCATTGACATACTCTGTGGCTAACCGCTGAGCCATACAAATCTCCTCAATTCTTCATCGCTTTATTATAATTATACACTACGATTCCAACCGTACGCTCAGCGGCCAAAACGTGAATTCTTGCCATTTTCCAGAAAAAACGGCATTAAGCCGTTTTTAACCCGAACAATTTCGCTGCATGCTCACTTTCCTGCCGAAACTGCTCCAAATCCCTTTCGTATTCACCGAATTCTTAGCTTTTCCCATTTTCTGTATCGGAGGTGTCCAGGCTTGCAGCCTCGGTTCCTTCCGTCAGCCCCGCATACCGCTCGATTTGTGCCCACAGCTCATCTTTGCCAATCCCCTCTTCCGAAGAGAACAGGATCAACGGATCCCCGGCCCGCAGCACCAGCGCTTCCTTGATGATTTTCAGGTGTTTCTGCCAACGCGATTTCGGTACCTTGTCGGCTTTGGTGGCCACGACGCAGACCGGAAGCTCGTACGCCTTCAGCCAGTCATACATCAGCTCGTCGTCCTTGGTCGGCGGATGGCGCAAATCGATGATCTGCAGCACCAGCTTCAGCGTCTCCCGCTCCTGCAGGTATTTCTCAATCATTTTGCCCCAGACCTCGCGCTGCGACTTGGATACTTTGGCATACCCATAGCCTGGTACGTCAACAAAATAGAGCTGATCATTCACCCGGTAATAATTCAGATGTTGCGTTTTTCCGGGAGTTGAGCTGGTACGCGCTAAGTTTTTGCGGTTAATCATCCGATTGATCAGCGACGATTTGCCCACATTGGAACGCCCTGCCAGAGCGATCTCCGGCAAGGCGTCCTCAGGATATTGATTGGGGCCAACGGCGCTGATAATAAATTCAGCCTTGGTTACCTTCATCGTTCAATTCCTCTCTTGAGCGTTGACGCACCTCTGCGCCACGCTTTAACATGCTAGTGCATCCCTGGACGCTCGACGAGCGCATGCTCGAGCACTTGGTCCATATGTGACACCGGTACGAACTCCAGGTCCTCCTTCACGCTGTCCGGAATATCGCGCAGATCGCGCTCATTGTCCTTCGGCATGAGGACTTTACGGTAGCCCGCCCGATGCGCGGCAAGTGACTTCTCCTTCAAGCCGCCAATTGGCAGTACACGACCGCGCAGCGTAATTTCGCCAGTCATAGCGACGTCCTTGGAGACGTGGGTGTTCGTCAACGCTGAGATCAGCGCGGTTGCAATCGTAATGCCCGCCGACGGACCATCCTTCGGAATCGCTCCTTCGGGAATATGGATATGAATATCGTTCTTCTCGTGAAAATCCAGCGGAATCCCCAGCTCCGCCGCCTTGGAGCGAGTATAGCTGAAGGCAGCTTGCGCCGATTCCTTCATCACGTCGCCCAGCTTACCGGTCAGCGTCAGCTTCCCAGATCCCGGTACGACGGTCACCTCGATGACGAGCGTCTCCCCGCCGACCTCGGTCCAGGCAAGTCCCGTGACGGTACCAATCTGATCTTCCAGTTCAGCCACCCCATAGCGGAATTTCGCCGGGCCAAGGAAGTCCTTGAGATTGTCCGCTGTAATGATAATTTTCTCCTTGTTCTCGGACACGATCTGCTTCGCCGCTTTGCGGCATAATGCAGCCACTTGCTGTTCCAGATTCCGCACGCCGGATTCACGGGTATATTCGCGGACCACTTGCAGCAGCACGTCTTCGCCGACCTCTAGCTGTTCAGGCTCGAGCCCGTGCTCGCGTTTTTGCTTAGGCAGCAAGTAACGGTTGGCGATCTGCAGCTTCTCCAGCTCTGTGTACCCAGGAATAAACAATGTCTCCATCCGGTCAAGCAGCGGCCGCGGAATATTATGTACCGCATTCGCAGTCGTAACGAACATCACGTTGGACAGATCAAACGGAACTTCAATAAAATGATCGGAGAATGTATTGTTTTGTTCCGGATCCAACACCTCAAGCAACGCCGCAGAAGGATCACCGCGGAAGTCCGAAGCCATCTTATCGATCTCATCCAGCAAGAACACCGGGTTCAGCGTGCCTGCCGTTTTCATGCCTTGAATAATTCGTCCTGGCATCGCGCCGACATAGGTGCGGCGGTGTCCCCGAATCTCTGCTTCATCCCGCACGCCGCCCAGCGAAATACGGACGAATTGGCGTCCCAATGAACGGGCGATGGAGCGAGCCAGCGACGTTTTCCCGACCCCTGGCGGTCCGACCAGGCACAGGATGGGGCCTTTCAGCTTCTTGACCAGCTTCTGCACAGCCAAGTATTCCAGCACCCGTTCCTTTGGCTTATCGAGGCCGTAATGGTCCTCATTCAACACTTGCTCCGCTTTGGCTAGGTCGAGGTCGTCTTCCGTCTTGTTGTTCCACGGCAGACTAAGCAGCCAGTCCACATAGTTGCGGATAACGCCGCCTTCTGCCGAGCTGGCTGGCATTTTCTCCAGGCGGTCGATTTCCTTCTCGACCTTCTCCCGGACGTTCTCCGGCAGCCCTTTCTCTTCGAGCTGCGCTCGCAGCTCTTCCGCTTCACCGGCCCGGCCTTCCTTCTCGCCAAGTTCCTTCTGGATCGCCTTCATCTGCTCGCGCAAATAATATTCCTTCTGCGTCTTCTCCATCTGCTTCTTGACGCGTTGGTTGATTTTGCGCTCCAGTTCCAGCACTTCGCGCTCATTATTTAAGATGTCGAGCAGCTTCTCCAATCGTTTGCGGACATCGATGGTTTCCAAAATTTCTTGTTTATCCTTGATCTTCAAGGACAAATGGCTGGTGATGACGTCCGCCAAACGCCCGGCTTCTTCAATGTCTGATACAGCTGCCAGCGTCTCCGGCGTGACCTTCTTAGATAAATTGATATAATGTTCGAATTGGGTTAGTACCGTACGCATTAGTGCGTCCACTTCCGGATCCACCGTTTCTTCCTCTGGACGCTCTTCGGCGATAACCTCATAATATTCGTCATTATCCAAATATTCGATAATTTCAGCGCGTTCCATGCCTTCCACCAGCACGCGAATCGTGCCGTTAGGCAGTTTCAACATCTGGCGCACCTTTGCGACGGTGCCGATGCGAAAGATATCTTCTTGGGTTGGTTCTTCTATGTTCACTTCCGATTGAGAACAGAGGAGAATCAGATTATCTTCGACCATAGCTTTTTCCAGCGCTTTCACCGACTTCTCTCGTCCCACGTCCAAGTGCAGCACCATGCTTGGATAGACGAGCAGACCGCGCAGCGGCAGCAGCGGAAATCGCCGGCCTTTGGATTTATGGGGTCCCATCGCGTATGCACCTCCAAACGTTCTCTGTTGATTTCATTGATATTTTAGCAAATGTTACATAAAAACACCAACGAGGAGCGACCGCCTCAAGCAGCCGCTCCCCGGAATGTGTACGAGCATGACGCTTAGTAAACTCTGCCGGCCCGGCTTACATCGCCCCGCCTTGTGAAGGTGACTCTGCGTGCAGAAAAGGCGCGGGAGCTGTTGCCGGAGCAAACAGGTCGCCGCCGATCGGCAGCTCCAGATTCTTCTCGGCCTCGGGTCCAAAGACGTGGCGGAACACTTCACCTAACGTCTCGACCGGGATCACCCGCAGGCCTTCCAAGCCTTCAAACAACGATTGCCAGTTGTCCTTCGGAATCAGCACCGTCGTCGCACCGGCTTGGAATGCCGCCTCCACCTTCGCCACGACGCCGCCAACCGGCTTCACCTTGCCGTGAATCCCCAGTTCGCCGGTCATGGCGATCTGATTGTTCACCGGCACCTGCTTAATTGCTGAGGCGATTGCCGTCGCGATAGCTAACCCGGCGGAAGGACCATCGATGGGGGTGCCTCCCGGGAAATTGATATGAAGGTGATAGTTCGACGGATTCAGACCGATCCGCTGCAAGACGGTCAGGACGTTTTCCACCGAACCTTTGGCCATGCTCTTGCGGCGCAGTGTTCGGCTGCCTCCGCCAATTTCCTCTTCGTCTACGACACCGGTGATGTTGTAGGTGCCTTTGCCTTTCTCGGCTGGGACCGCCGTCGCTTCAATCTCCAGCAGCGTGCCCATGTTTGCCCCGTATACGGCCAGGCCGTTGACGACGCCAACTGCAGGGTGATCCGGTACTTTGCGATCCGGACGCGGCGCCAGCTGACTGCTCGTCGCCACCCATTCCAAGTCCGAGGCCAGCAGATGATCGCGCTTCTCGGTGAGGGCCAGACCGGCAGCCAGTTGCACCATATTGACGGCTTCCCGGCCGTTCGTCGCATATTTCTTGATCACTTCAACGGCTTCAGGACATGGTTGGAAGCCAATCCGCTTCACCGCATCCTCTGCAATCTGGGCAATTTCCTCCGGTAACAGGGGCCGGAAATAAATCTCCATGCACCGCGAGCGTAAAGCTGCCGGGATCTCCTGCGGCGAGCGAGTTGTTGCACCCACCAAGCGGAAATCCGCAGGCAAGCCATTTTGGAAAATATCGTGGATATACGCCGGTGTATTGGAATCTTCAGAGTTATAATACGCGCTCTCCAAAAACACCTTGCGATCCTCTAAGACCTTCAACAGTTTATTCATTTGGATCGAATGCAATTCACCGATCTCATCAATAAACAAGATCCCGCCATGCGCCTTCGTTACGGCACCGGGCTTCGGCTGCGGAATGCCGGCAACCCCCATCGCACCCGCCCCTTGGTAAATCGGATCATGCACAGAACCAATCAGCGGGTCAGCGATGCCGCGCTCATCGAAGCGGGCGATCGTTGCATCAATTTCAACAAATTTGGCATCGGATTTAAAGGGAGATACCGGATTTTTCTTCGCTTCTTCCATCACAACGCGTGCTGCCGCCGTCTTCCCTACACCCGGCGGACCGTAAATGATTACATGCTGCGGGTTGGCGCTGCAAAGCGCCGCTTTCAGCGCACGCAAACCGTCTTTTTGCCCAACGATGTCGTTCATCGAAGCCGGACGGGTACGCTCCGCAAGCGGCTTGGTGAGCGAGACGGCCCTAAGCTTGCGCAATTTCTCCATTTCTTTGCGCGATTCCCGGTCTACCGCCAGCCGGTTGCCTTTTTGACTGCGCAGTTGATTCCAGAAATAAAGCCCAATCACGACGGCAAAAAACATTTGGACCGCCATCAGGATAACATTTAGATCCATACGCGTTACGCCTCCCACTCTTATACTGATACTTGGTAGTATAGCCTTTTCGCCCCAAGGTAAAACAAGGATTTTACAATTGGATATGGTCAGAGGGTGAAAGGCGCAAAGGGGGCTTAGGGCCGCTTACTTCGTCAACAAAAAAACCGCAGCCTGCATCCAAGCAGACTGCGGTATGGATCTATCAATCAAGACTTCACACGGGCCCGGTGCTCCTTGCGTCCCGGGATTTCTCCGGTCGCTTCGTACACCTCCACGATATGGTCAATTTCTTTCTTTAATTCGCTTAACAGCTCGGCTTCCGGAACTTTCCGGATCATTTCCCCATAACGGAACAGTAACCCTTCCCCGCGAGCCCCGGCGATCCCGATATCAGCTTCGCGTGCTTCACCCGGGCCGTTGACGGCACAACCAAGCACGGATACCTTAATCGGCACCTTCAGGTTGGCGATATACGCCTCTACCTCGTTGGCGATGGAGAACAGGTCAATATCCAGCCGACCGCAGGTCGGACAGGAGACAAGCGTCGCTGCATTCGTGATCAATCCAAACGTCTTCAGCAGTTCGCGCGCCACCTTCACTTCCTCGACCGGATCCGCACTCAGCGAAATCCGTACCGTTGAACCGATGCCCATCGACAAGAGGGCGCCGATCCCGGCTGCGCTCTTGACCGTACCGGAGAACAAGGTTCCGGCTTCCGTAATGCCCAAATGTAATGGGTAAGGAATGACCTCGGCCGCTTTGGTGTATGCTGCAATAGCCATTGGCACGTCTGAAGCCTTCAACGACACGATAATGTCATGGAAGTCCAGATCTTCCAAGATTCCAATATGGTACAAGGCGCTTTCGACCATTGCTTCAGGCGTTGGGTAGCCGTATTTCTCCAATAGGTGGTTCTCCAGCGAACCGGCGTTCACGCCAATCCGAATCGGTATACCGCGTTCCTTGCACGCTTTGACTACGGCTTCAACCTTTTCCCGGCGACCGATATTTCCCGGATTAATCCGGACTTTATCGATGCCGTTCTCGATCGCCAGCAAAGCCAGCTTGTAGTTAAAGTGAATGTCAGCGACCAGCGGGATATGAATCCGTTTCTTGATCTCCTTGATCGCCGCAGCCGCTTCCTCGTTATTCACCGTCACGCGTACCAGCTGGCAACCCGCTTCCTCCAACCGGAGGATCTCGGCCACCGTTGCCTCGACATCTGCCGTTTTAGTCGTACACATGCTTTGGATGATGACTTCGTTGCTGCCGCCGATCGTCAGATTTCCGACTTTAACCGGCCGCGTATCTTGTCTCAAGAATGTCATGTCTGGTCTCTCCCATAACGATCAAAGCTCCACCCCCGCAGGCGCGTCCCAAATAGAGGGCACGACAACCGCAAAGGTGGAGAACCTTGACCTTTATTTTAGCGCACCCGGCGGTTGTCCGCTTACGCGCTTTCTTCTTGTTTCTTGTTCGGCTTGGCAGCCAATTCCGGCACCGTCTTCTCCAAAACGACCTTCTCGGTGATCACGCAATCCGTAATATCGTCACGGGACGGCACTTCGTACATCACGTCAAGCATAATGCCCTCAATGATGGCGCGAAGTCCGCGGGCTCCGGTATTCCGCTTGATCGCTTCCCGAGCGATCGCTTCCAGCGCCTTCGGTTCAAACTGCAGGTTCACGTTGTCCAGCTCCAGCAGCTTCTGGTATTGCTTCACCAAAGCGTTCTTCGGCTCAGACAAAATGCGCACCAGCGTCTTCTCATCCAGCGGCTCGAGGGTCGAGATGACCGGCAGACGGCCTACGAATTCCGGAATCAATCCGAATTTCAGCAGGTCCTCCGGCAATACCATCGACAGGTATTCGCCCGGTTTGAGCTCTTTTTGCCCGTCGTTCGCCGCGTTAAAGCCGATTACCTTCTTGCCGATCCGACGCTTGATCATTTGCTCCAGGCCGTCAAACGCCCCGCCGCAGATGAACAAAATGTTCGTCGTATCGATTTGGATAAATTCTTGATGCGGATGTTTACGTCCGCCTTGCGGAGGAACGGAAGCGACCGTACCTTCCAAAATTTTCAGCAGCGCTTGCTGCACGCCTTCGCCGGAGACGTCGCGGGTAATCGAAGGGTTCTCCGATTTGCGCGCCACTTTATCGATCTCGTCGATGTAAATGATGCCGCGCTCCGCTTTTTCCACGTCATAATCGGCAGCTTGAATCAGTTTCAGCAGAATATTCTCTACGTCTTCACCGACATAGCCGGCTTCCGTCAAGGAAGTAGCATCGGCGATCGCGAATGGAACGTTCAAGATTTTGGCCATCGTTTGGGCAAGGAGTGTTTTCCCCGAACCGGTAGGGCCTAACAGCAGGATGTTACTCTTCTGCAGTTCAACATCCTCGATCTTGTTCTGCGTATTGATCCGCTTGTAGTGGTTATACACTGCAACGGACAGCGATTTCTTCGCTTGCTCCTGACCGATGACGTACTGGTCCAAAATATCGCGAATTTCCTTTGGCTTCGGAATTTCCTTCAGATCCAGCTCTTCCTCGTGGCCAAGTTCCTCCTCCACGATTTCCGTGCACAGCTCAATGCATTCGTCGCATATATAAACGCCGGGTCCGGCAACAAGCTTGCGTACTTGCTCTTGCGATTTGCCGCAGAACGAGCATTTTAGTTGGCCTTTTTCATCGTTAAACTTAAACATGTAAACACCCCTTTATAGATTAGTGGGCTTGGAGATCACCTGATCGATAATCCCATAGGCCTTAGCCTCTTCCGCGCTCATGAAGAAGTCGCGGTCTGTATCGCGCTCGATTTTTTCAAGGGGTTGACCCGTCCGCTCTACATAAATCTGATTCAGCTTCTGTCTCGTCTTAATGATCCAGTCGGCATGAATTTTGATATCCGTAGCCTGACCGCGAACGCCGCCAAGCGGTTGGTGAATCATCACTTCGCTGTTCGGAAGCGCATAACGTTTGCCAGGGGCCCCTGCCGTCAGCAGCAATGATCCCATGCTGGCCGCCATCCCTACGCAGATGGTGGACACATCGGGCTTGATATATTGCATCGTATCATATATACCCATCCCCGCGGTAACAGAACCCCCCGGAGAATTGATGTACAGGTGAATATCTTTCTCAGGATCTTCAGCTGCCAAGAACAACAGTTGGGCAATCACGAGATTGGCAACTTCATCATCAATTGCGTTGCTGAGAAAAATAATGCGATCTTTAAGGAGTCTCGAATAGATGTCGTACGACCGTTCTCCTCGATTCGTTTGTTCTACGACCATAGGTACCAGACTCATGCGACCAACCTCTTTTCCTTTTCAATTTCCCTTGCGCTTACGTAAAACATTCTATCATGTTCGAAGCCCCGTGTCATTTTTCGCCCAGTACAGTTTATGTTCGTTTTTACACATTATATAACCTTAGGCTTGTCCCGTGCGCGATGGAAATAAATGTATCATCTGAAGATGAAAAATTAAGGCACGCATTTAATCATACGTGCCCTAACTTTTATCATGATGTATACAAAGAAGCGGGACCTGGCTGGAGTGAATTATTCCTCGCCTTGGGCTTCTTCGGCTTCAGTTTTGTCAGCGTCTGCTTTCGCTTCAGCTTTGGTCGACTTCTTCGTCGTTTTCTTTGCAGCTGGCTTCGTTTCTTTGGTTTTTGCTTCCGCTTGTTCAGCCGGAACTTCCTTGCTGTTATCCACCAAGAACTGAACTGTCTTGCGGATCAGGATTTCCTCATTCAAGCTGCCCAAAGAACCGCTCGCTGCCAAGATGTTGCGAATTTCTTCCGGCGTACGCTTGTAAGCTTCCGCCATATCGTTCAGCTCTTTGTTGATTTCGTCTTGAGTAACTTCAATCTTCTCGGCTTTTGCGATAGCTTCCAGCACCAGGTTGTTGCGAACGCGTTTCTCAGCGTCCCCTTGCATTTGTGCTCTGAGGTCGTCCACCGATTGACCGGAGAAGCCCAGGAACATATCCAAGTTCATACCTTGTGCGCGCAGACGGTTGTCGAAGTCGCGAACCATGTTCTCAACTTCGCCTTTGATCATCGCTTCCGGAATTTCAACTTCCGCATTCTCGCCGACTTTATCAACGATAGCCCCTTCGCGGGCTGCTTTAGCTTCTTGCTCTTTGCGAGCTGCCAGCTGTTTCTTCAGATCTTCTTTGAACTCGTCCAACGTATCAAATTCGCTAACGTCTTTCGCGAACTCGTCGTCCAGTTCAGGCAGTTGCTTGCGTTTGATTTCGTGAACTTTGACTTTGAACACGGCTTCTTTGCCAGCCAGTTCTTCTGCATGGTACGTGTCCGGGAAAGTTACCGTAACGTCCTTGAAGTCGCCGGTAGCCATGCCTACAACTTGATCCTCGAAACCTGGGATAAAGGTGTTGCTTCCAAGCTCCAAGGAATAGCGTTCCGCTTTGCCGCCTTCGAAAGGCACGCCATCTACGGAACCGTCAAAGTCGATCACAACGGTGTCGCCGTTCTTCGCTGGCTCTTCGTCGATGACAACGAGCTCAGCATGGCGTTGTTGCAGACGCTCCAACTCGTTGTTCAGCTCTTCTTCGCTGACTTCAACGTTAACAGCAGGAACTTCTACGCCTTTGTAGTCGCCAAGCTTCACTTCAGGTTTAACCGTGATTTTTGCTTTGAACTTGAAAGGTTGTCCTTTTGCAAATTGCTCGATGTCCACTTCAGGACGATCTACCGGAAAAATGTCCGTTTGATCAACCGCTTCCGTGTACACTTCAGGCAACAAGATGTCGATAGCATCTTGATACAAGCTTTCCACGCCAAAACGTGCTTCGAAGATCGGCCGAGGCACTTTACCTTTACGGAAACCAGGTACGCTTACTTTCTTAACAACCTTTTGGAAAGCTTTATCCAGTGCGGCGGCTACGCGTTCCGCCTCCACCTCAACCTCGAGGACACCGAGGTTCTTCTCTATTTTTTCCCAAGTTGCTTTCATTTTATGCCTTCCCCTCCAAATTTCACATATACTTTAAATACTGAAACCGAATCGCGACTAAAGCAGCTATGTTCAAGGTGTCTTGCTCTTGGGTTCCAGTATAGCTGTCTCTATGAACACGATCAGAATAACCATTATATTATAAACAACAATACATCTTTTTACAAGAGCCCGCGATCACTCAGTTAAAATGTTACTAAAGAGGCATCGGTTCACTCACATCGAAA
>NZ_JAWDJI010000077.1:0-593 GCF_032465655.1 Paenibacillus sp. 3LSP
GCTAGTAGATACGGAGTGGGGCCAGAGATCGGAAGCGCAGACGCAACCGATTTACTCAACGATTATTTTGCTGCGCTTAAAGCTAAAGGCTTAAAATACGCCTACTTTGACAAGCCGCACACCTACCACGTAAGCGGTAAGTTAACAGAGGCTCGGGATTTGATCTTGCTAGGTAACAATGCATGGATTAAGAGCAGCTTACTAGATAACTACTGGATACAAATTATTAATAATCGCCAACATTACAACGGTAAATATAATGTTGCTCCCAGCGGTGTTGACCTATCTACAGCCCTAAGCGCTCTTAGGATTAACAAGACATGTCGAGTTACTATTTGGGGTGATAGCATCAGTACATCTGGCACGGATTTTATAAACGTGTCGTATAACTCGCATGGGAGCACGAATAAATGGTCACCGAACGGAATTACATCAAGTGATAGCTTATTTTATCGTTTGGTCGACGTATTAACAACGGAATTTAAAGACGTGGCGTTTAATTTTTACAATCGAGCGAATGCCGGAACAACCTTATCGCAATGGCAAGAGGATAAGACGTTTAATGGCGTTACAAAGCCATGGATCGAGCATAT
>NZ_JAWDJI010000078.1:0-1769 GCF_032465655.1 Paenibacillus sp. 3LSP
TGGAAATTTCCCGTGCCTGTTGAGCGCGGAGTCACGAAAAAAGGGCGCATCAAACCAAACCCAGCCAAAAACCATGTCAGATACCAGATTTTTACTGGGAATTCGTGAAGGACTAAGGCAAAGGAGGCGTTAATCCTTGGCGCTATTCACCTTCCTTCGAGGCGTGTAGAGTTGGCCGCTGCGTAGCAGCACATCGACCAGACGCACGAGTTTTCTTGCCGTTAAGACGAGGGCGCGTTTGTGTTGATTCTTGGGCACTTCGTGATACTTCTTCCGGTAATATTCACCGAATTCTTCATCGCGCATCCTAACCGAGTTGGCAGCTTCAACGAGGTAGTAGCGCAGGAATCGGTTGCCGGATTTGATGCGGGCGGTGTCCTCCGCCTCGAAGACGCCGGACTGGTGCCTGCGCCACGTCAGACCTGCGTACTTGGCGACGGCGGCTTGATCCTTGAACCGTTCAATATCGCCGAGTTCGCCGAGCAGACCGGCTGCATAGACTTTGCCGATGCCGGGCACTGACAGCAAGCACTGAGCGCCTTGAATGCCGTCGAGGACCCGCTCGATCGCTTTGTCGAGATCCTTGAGCTGCTTCTGGATGCTGCGGATGGATTCGATGGAGGTGCCGAGCACCAGGTCAATCGAATCCTCCACGACCTTGGACAGCCGATAGGAGGCGCGGGCAGCTTGCTGAATGCAGCGGGCGACCCGCTCGGGATCGGGGAAACGATTGCGTCCCTTGTCCCGCAGATAGTCGGCCAGATCGGCCACGTCCATCTCGGCGATGTCATCGAGGCTGAACTTCTCGGAGAGCATCTCCATGAGCGCATGGCCAAACACGGAGCTGTCGACCTCGGTTGTAAACGCATTGCACTTGTAGAACAGGTTCTGCAAGAAGTACTGCTTCTCGCGAGCCAAGTTATGGACCAAGTGGAAACGCATGCGCGTGAGGCGTTGAAGGGCGACATACTGCTCCTGCATGACGATGGTGGTCGTCAGGCGGCCGAAGCGCAGGCGATCCGCAATGACCCAGGCGTCGAGCCGGTCGGTCTTGTCCATATCCGCATAGGCTTCTCTGAACTTGCTGATGAGCTTGGGGTTCAAGGTGAACACCTTGGCCTTGCGCTCTCGAAGCGCTGGATCCTGATGCAGGTACATGGCAGGGTGCCAGCTGTAGACGGAAGTGGCTTCCAAGCCGATGTGAATCTCGGTGACGGCCAACTTGTTCGCTGCAGCGACGATTTGGTCACGCAAGTGCGAGGCGCCATTCAAATTGTTTTTGACGGTGAGTGTCTCAAGCTTGTCACCGTCAGCGTTCATGAAACACGCTTCGAGCTCTTGCGAGCTCACGTCAATACCGACAAAAAGCTTCAAGTGAAATTCCTCCTTTCGCTAGGGATTCAGGGAATGGACGCTCCGGGATGCCTCCGGCGCACGCGCAGATCTATCACCCTCGCGTATGAGGACACACTTCGGGCCATGAGCTGCCCCGGATCTGCTAAAACCGGGCATGGGATGCCGAAGGGAACAGCCAGCGGGTAAGAAGCTCAGACGCGTACCGGAGAAACAGACTTAAGGAGTAGACGATGCTACTGGAGGCAGAAGGATTTCCCCGAATGGACCCTACGTTCCATTGTCCAGAGGCATACCGGAAAGTCCAGTCCCTGATGGAATTTTCAAAGAACAAGCTGGAAATTTGGAGGCTGTTTTCCATCCCCCGGGGGGATGGAAATGAACCTAAAAGAGCTTTTTAAAGATACTATACGAGG
>NZ_JAWDJI010000079.1:0-7352 GCF_032465655.1 Paenibacillus sp. 3LSP
ATACACAGAGAGACAGGCATAAAGACAAGTGGCTTTCACCCATCCTGTTGTCTTTTATAGAAGCGGCGAGAGAAGTTCTGACTTAACCCCCCTTTTTTTGTCGGGATACAATCAAGGACTTTAGTTTTCACATGGGAGGAAATTGATGGATCTATAGCGTCTCACGCACCGGGAGCAACTGCTGTCGAAGTTGTAAAGTGTTCTAATGTCTGCAAGGAAGCTTCTGCGTTATATGGATGTAGAAGGAAAGAAGGCGGATTCGTATTTCGAACTTAATGAACTGAGAGAAGTTGGCACGCCTGGTACTAACATTATCACACTGACGGGATATCAATATATTTTTTAAAAGCCGATTTTTGTATGGATTATTCATGCAAAAAATCGGCTTTTTTTGTTTTTATTAAAAAATGAGAGGATGAATAAATATGTTCAATTTATTTAGAAAAGAGAATCGTATTCAAGCCGAGGTCACTTCTTTTATATAACAAGAAAAATATCGGCGTAAAAAGGCGGATGAGTTTATTCGGATGCTCTCAGAAGCCATCCCATATGTTGCAGAAGAAGTATGGGGGTTGCGAGATAAAGAAATTACGATTGGCGATAATATTGTTTTTCAGTTAGAGGAAAAACGATTTTACCTCATGGAAGAGATAAACGACACAATACAAGAAGTTGAGAGGTTAAAAGGGTAATTATACTGGAGAAGCGTGCAGGTAATTATGAACTATGCTAAAGATATGATCGAAGATATACAGGGTTACCAACATTCCTCCAGCCTCTCTTAAATTGAGGGCAGCATTATAGCAGAAATACGTCAATATAAACAACGATAAAGGCCAAGCCAGAACAGGTCCGACAATTTTACGAATACAGGGGGACTACAATCGTCGTCCCAAACTCGAACAAAATCATCAACGAAAACAGTTGTTTGGGGCTGATTGAAACTTTGCTCAATGACTGTCTCTCCATTAAACCGGTGTTGTTATACTGTAATTATTCGTAATCCTTCCCTTATTTATGAGACAAAAAAAGGAGCTCCAGCGAGAGGATCTCACTGAAGCTCCTTGGGATTTGTCAGTCATTTGCATCAGTTACCCGGATCAGGACTTACTCGTTCCAAGGCGAATGATGAATGCAATCGCAGAAATTGGTCCGTTTAAAGTCAGGGATCATTGCAGCGCAAACGTCGGCTTTAATGTTGCCGAAGGTCGTTTCTGTTTTGTTGGGTCCAGAAGTTGAAGAAAATCCAAGTACAGGACTAAATGGCTTATAATGAGAATGCAAGATCATGATTCCTCCAAAAATCAAGAGCGGCCCGTCTTGAAGAACCGTATGTGCCGCATCCGGTGCTGGGGATGTAGCCATCCAACCGCCCCTGGGGAGAAGCCTGTTTTAGAGCTTCTCCCCAGGGGCTTTTTTATATCAAGCAGGGTTAAGGCGATGCAGCGCATGTTTCCCGACAGGGACAGTCATACTAGCAGAAAAGGAGGCTGGTGTGGATTGACGACGGGGGAAATCGCTTTTTACTTTTTGCTGTACGCGTTATTGGGCTGGCTGCTCGAAAATGTGTACAACTTCTTTACGCAAGGCGAGTTCTGGAAGGAAGGCTTTATGAAAGGACCGTTTAAGCCAATGTACGGCGTGGCCCCGATTCTCTTGCTGTGGCTTGTCCAGGAAGGAGGACACCGGCCGCTGCTTACCGGATTGCTGTGCTGTATCATCCCCACCGTAGTGGAAGGAGTTAGCGGCTGCTTGCTGCTGATGTTGTTTGGTCGCAGATGGTGGGATTATTCGGGGCAGCGCTTCCAGCTTGGAGGGCATATCTGCCTCAAGTTCTCGGTGTATTGGGTCGTTCTGTCGATATTGATGCTGAAAGTGGTGCACCCTCTGGCGGAGCAGGCTTATCGAAGCGTTTCTGCTGTCTGGCTGGTGGTGGGTCCGGTGCTGCTCTTATTATTTGCCATTGATCTGGCATGGACCTGTCTTACGCGGCGAAGAGAATATCGCGGGAGCTTGATCTAGCCCATCGTTGACAAGAAGAAAGGAGGAAACCTCATGTCCGAGTTCAATCAAATGGTTCGACGAATCCTGATCCTGGCGGTCGGCGGTCTTACTGCACTGTTGCTAACGACCTCGATTAGCGGTCAAGCCGCGCCATCAGCAAATCAGTTCGTGGAGAACTCCAGTACGGAAACAGGTGAATTGAAGTCAGCAGCGCATGATTCTAAAGCCTCCCTTAAACCGCGTTCTGCTTCCCGCAAGGTGGCGGTCATTATTGATGATTTAGGCAACGGGATGGAAGGTACTGAGGAAATCCTTAACCTGCCGATCAAATTAACCGTGGCGGTTATGCCATTCTTGGAAACGACGCAGGAGGATGCGCGGCGCGCGCATGAACGCGGGCACGATGTGATCATTCATATGCCGATGGAGCCCAAGCAAGGCAAGCCGGAATGGCTAGGACCTGGGGCGATCCTCACCAGCATGTCGGACGAGGAGATCCGGCAGAGGGTAGAAGCTGCGATTGACCAAGTTCCCTACGCCGTTGGAATGAACAATCATATGGGCTCGAAGGTCACCGAGGATGAGCGGGTGATGTCGGTGGTATTACAGGTGTGCCGTGAGCGGGGGTTATTTTTCATTGACAGCCGAACGAACTATCGGTCCGTTGTTCCCCGTTTAAGCGAGGCGATGGGGCTGCCTCGGTTGGAAAACAATATTTTTCTGGACGATGTTGGCAGTGAAGCCCACGTGACGAAGCAACTGCGGCAAGTTCTGAACATGCTGAAGAAGGGGGAGCGCAATAGCTGCGTCACGATTGGGCATGTTGGTATACAAGGGAAGAAAACAGCGGCTGCTTTGAAAAAAAATATCCCGATCTTACAATCCGAAGGCATTGAGTTCATCGGAACGAGTGAGCTGGTATGGGAACAATTTAGTCCCAGCCTACAGCTGGGACCGGGGGTTACATTACCGTAAAGTATTCGGCGATGCCGCGATACAACGCTTCGGCAATCTTCTGTTGACCGCGTCTGTTCGTGAGAATAGCGCGGTCTTCCTCGTTGCTGAGAAAGCCCATCTCTACAATGACGGCCGGACAATCAACATGGTTAAGTAAGTAAAACGGTTTGCCAAGCTCCGGACTTCGGGAAATGTCCAGTTGGTAGAACCGCTCCAGCGACCGTTGAATCGAAGCAGCCAGCATCGCGCTGCGTCCTTCGTTCTGGTGGAGTACAAGCGGTCCGCGTTTCGCCGAGTTCCGCCCCCAGTTGACATGCAGGCTGACGACGATCGAAGCTGGCAACTGTTCGCTAAGTTCCTTGCGCTGTGCCAAATCCCGCAGGTGCCGTGAGCGGCTCTGAAGCCAACGGTTGTCGTCGCTTAATGCGTAATCACCAGTTCGGTTAAGAATCGCGCGGTAGCCGTGGCTTCGGAGGACGACGTAAAGCCGACGCCCGATTTCGAGATTGATGTCCTTTTCTAGAAATTGCTTATAGGACGTGCCGCCGTCAATTCCGCCATGGCCGGCATCGATAAGGATCACCGGCTCGGGGAAGGCATGCCTGAGGTCATTGCCTTCATCCGCCGCAGTCGCAATACCGCAGCTTCCCGAGGCAACGGAGACCGTGAACAGGAGTGTTATCAGGCATCGTATCATCTTTCCCATTTGTCTCACCTTTCAGGAGATACTTCCTCTATAGAGTGAACCTGCGGCGGAGAAATCATGCATTCCGCGGCTTCGTCAGATGCCTGGAGGATTTGTGGGTTTAAGGCAGGGGGAAACGGCACAAACTAAAGCTAACGAAGAACGACAAAGCGAGAAAGGAGCTTATCTCCATGGCTAAAGGTGACGAGCTGGTCAAATATATCACCGAACGAGTGGTAGATTACGTGGAAACTCCGCGGGAAATCCGCCGTGAGCGGTCGAAAGCGAAGGAACCGTGGAGTCGGCGCTGGTTCGGCATGATCCCGTTCTCCATCTCCTTGTGGGCGGGGCAGCTTCCCAAGCCAAAGAAGAAAGAAGTCCAGAGAAAAGAACAGGCCTCCCACTCACGGGAAGTTTGAGCAAGCCAAAGCTTGAACCCGGTTATGAATGACAGCCGCCTTCTGTCCCGAAAGGGAGAGGGCGGCTGTTTAAGTTAGCATAGTGCAGAGGCATCCTTGGTCTTGCTATATCCTTCGTCAACGCCATCTTCATCGTGACCTGCTTTGCAACTCACTACCCTGCGTCAACGTACCCTATGCTTCAATTTATCCTCGTTGTACGAACTCATCTGTTAACTGGATCAACAGGTGAATGCCTTCGCGAATCTGAGCCTCATTTTGAAACGAAAAGCTAAGCCGGATCCGTTCGTCTAATTCTCCCAAGGGATCGCAGATCGTTCCGGGGACAAACGTCAACCCGCGACGGATGCCCTCGGTGAGCAGTTGATTGGAGTTTATGCCTGCAGGGAGGCGGACCCACAAGTTCAATCCGCCTTGCGGACGGTACCACTGCCATCCGGTGCCCGGGGCGAGTGCTTGCTCCATGACGTCCCGGCGAATCTGCAGCGCCGTCCGCAGCTTCTCCAGGTGCTGTTGGAGCCGCTCGGACTCGAAGCAGTGCTGGAACAGCTTCTGGTTGACCAGCGGCGTGCCGTTGTCGGCCAGCGATTTGGCCGTCAGCAGCGGGGCCATGACCGCCGTGCGAGCGGCAACGGCACAAATGCGCAGCCCCGGCGCCAAATATTTGCTGAAGCTGCGCAGGTATACGACCCAGCCTTCGGTATCGTAGGAATAAAGCGGCGGGGGAGGCGGCATATCGAAGTAGACGTCATGAACCGCGTCGTCCTCGACGAGCAGGCAGCCGTAGCGCTCAGCCAGCTCGACCAGCCGCTTGCGTTGGCTGGCCGGCACGGTATATCCCGTCGGATTATGAAACGTGGGATTCATATAAAACATCCGGGGCTTATGGCGTTTCAGATAAGCCTCAACAAGGTCGAGATCGTATCCGTCCCGATGAATCTCCACTGGCAGGAGACGCGCGCCTCGCTGACGGAAGCAATCAAGCGCCGAACTGTAGGTTGGGCGTTCGACCAAGACATAATCCATCGGACGAAGATAAACGCCCGCCAACAGGTCGATCGCTTGTTGTCCGCCAGTCGTAATCAGCAGCTCGTCGGGGGAGACCTGAAGCTTATCTTTCCGCTGCATATCTGCACAGAGCAGTTCCCGCAGCTCCTCGTCCCCCTGGACGGACGAATACGTGCCCAGCAGCTTAGGATAACGGTCGAACACCTGCTTCACGTGGTCCGACAGGAACAGGTTCGGCAGCAGATTCGGGTCGATGAGCGCCTGGGAGAACGAGTAGACGGCGGGGATCTGGTGAATCTCGCTTAACGAATTTTGCAGATACCCGGTCCTGTGCCAAGCGACAGGAGGAGACGTGGTTCCGCCTGCTCTGCCGGTGCCCTGGTTGGAACGAGAGGGACTCCCATCTTCGGGTACAGCAGGTTTTGTGGACGGTCGGCTTCCGGACACGAAATAACCGGATTTTTCCTTGACGTAAATGGTTCCGCGCTCTTTCAGCACCCCGTACGCCCGGAAGACGGTTAATCGATGAAGCTGCAGCTCGCCTGCTAACTCACGTACGGAGGGCAGCTTATCATGCGCTTTCCAATCCCCCCGATCAATCCGGTCTAATATATACTCCACCACTTGCGTATACCGAACTCTCCGGGGTTGTGCCAGCTTTGGTCTTACGTTCATCGTCATCCTCCTTGCGTTGTGCCGTGAGTTCTATTTTAAACCGAAAAACCGAGAATCTGTTCTATCCCGTGTCATCTGTTCTGTTCTCTTTCCTGTATGATACAGATCAACAGCTGAAAGGGGAAGATTTTCGATGATTGTGATCAACTATTTCATGATGTGTCTCGTGTTTGGCACGACGTTTTTAGCGATCAAAATTGGCGTGGATCATGCTGCGCCTCCATTCTTTGCGGCAGGGGCCCGCTTCTTCGCCGCCGGGGCAATTCTGTTTCTGTGGATGGTTTGGAGGAAAAAAGCGAAGTGGTCTCTGCTGCTGCGCAAGGAGATGCTGGTGACAGGCGCTTTGTTGACCTTCGGGACGTTCGCCTTGTTGTACTGGGCGGAGCAATACGTCACCTCCGGCGTCGCTGCGGTATTATCGGCAACCGGACCGCTCATGATCCTGTTGATGCAGATGATGGTGCTGCGGCAAAAAGCGACCGGACGCGCTGTCCTGGGCATTCTCATCGGCTTGTCCGGCGTCATGCTGCTGGTGCTGCCCAACATGGTGTCAGTTCAGGCCGGGTCCCGCTGGGCGATCGGCTGCGCGGCGGTGTTGATCGGGGAAGTGGTGTATTCGGTCGGCGCGTTATATACCAAACGAGTCACGGAGAATTTTGCTGCCGTCTCGCCGATTGCGCTGAATGCGGCACAAATGATCTACGGCGGCTTGCTGCTGTTCCTCCTGTCGGCTTTTACCGAACGAGTGACAATGGGAGATTTGCTGGAGCCGACGGTGCTGGGCTCACTCATCTATTTAACCGTGGTGGGGTCGATGGTGGGACACAGCTTGTTTTACTGGCTGGTGGCCAAGACTAACCCGGTGTTTCCCTCGACTTGGCTGTACGTATCGCCGCTGATTGCGATGACAATTGGCGTGTTGTTTTACGGCGAAACGGCCGGATGGCTCGCGGTGTTAGGCGGGGTTGCGATTATTGCCGGCACGGTGCTGACCAATTTGGACAGCTTGCGCCAGCTGCTTCGCAGGCCGGCACGATTGACGGCACAGGCTGCCGCAGAGGGAGGTACGGGTTCGACGACGGGGTCGTAGGGGAGGCCTGAGAAGATGTCTGGAAAAAACTGCAAAAAAGAGCACTGCCAGCAAACAGCAGTGCTCGTGTCAGGTCTCGCATTTTAAAAAGTGACGAATTTCCCGCTCGCCATCAAGGCATCCAGCGCGATCACCCGGAGGGTCGTGTCGGTGCCCGTAACGACGTAAACGGCTTCGGTTTCGGTCCCAGCTTCTGCCGAAGGGGCGGTTAGTGTCTCGGACAAGCTGTCGTTCTTCCAGATTTGATAGCCGTAGACCGGCAGAGGGAAGGAATAAGTGCGTTCGGCTCCGGAAGCCGCATAGACGAGCTTCTGGCTTGTTGTTAATTGACCGATGAAGTTGTTCGGCTTCAACGTCAAAGGCTTGGCCGTCATCCATAGCAGGTTATCGTAAGGATCGAAGCGGGATGACGTATACACCATAGCGGCGGGCGATAAGGCATCGCGGCTGCCGGCGGCCAGCCGCGGCGGCGCGTAGCCGCCCGCCTGCTTGTCCCAGCTGCCCGTCGTCTCGG
>NZ_JAWDJI010000080.1:0-9285 GCF_032465655.1 Paenibacillus sp. 3LSP
GTGAAGCATTGCCCGGGCCCCCGCCGGTCAGGACGAAGACCTCCGAGAAGACCTTCAGCCCGCCGATGAGGGTGAGCATCAGGTTAATATTAATCGCTGGCAGCAGGAGCGGCAGCGTGATATTCGTGAACTTTTTCCAGGATCCGGCCCCGTCGATAGTTGCCGCTTCGTAGTACTCCTGGGAAATGGATTGCAATCCGGCCAAGTAAATCGCCATCTGAAAACCGGCATGCTGCCAAATCGAAATCACGGCGATAGTCCAAATAACGATATGCGGATTGGTGAGCCAAGCCTGGCTTAATGCGTGCAGCCCCACCGCATCGAACATCCGGTTGATCGCGCCTTCCGTGCGCAAGATTGGAGTAAACACGATCCCGATGACGAGGATACTCAGAATGGATGGGGAATAAAAAATTGCCCGCAGTAAATTCCGCGTCTTAAGTCGCATATTAAGAGCCACCGCCAAGACGATCCCGATCAGGTTCTTCCCGACCACGGTGACGACGGCGAAGATCAGGGTGTTTTTGAGCGCGAGAAGCAGTGTTTTATCGGAGAAGATCTTATGGAAGTTCTCCCATCCGATGAATTTAATCGTCAGGCGATCCAGCCGCCAATCGGTAAAGGAATAATAAAAGCCCGTAAACGCCGGGATGACAAAAAAGATCGTGTAAATGAGTAACGCCGGTAATACGAGATAATAGGAATATAGACTTTTGACTGATGCTTTTGATTTCATGTTCTCCACCCCACTATAGACTGGGGCAGCATAACCCCCGGACGGGACTTATGCTGCCTGCCATTCTTCCGATTTAGAAACCGGGGATTTCTTTATCTGCCATCAGTTGGCTGAACTTCTCGTCCCAAGCCTTCAGAACCTCTTCCGGGGTTAGGCCGCCTGCGAATTGGTCTTGGAGCAGCCGGTACAGCTCGCTGCGGTCAACCAGCATGTAGGCGTCGGTAGTCAAGACGGTTTTCTTCGGCGTGATGTAGTTATCGACGATTTCTTGCTTGTAGTCCGGCAATTCCGGCGTCGTAACGTCATTCAGGTTGGATACGTACCCTTTGGAGTCAACGATTTTCTGGGCGATTTCTTTCGAGCCTAAGAAGTTCAGGAACTCTTTGGCTTCCGCCAAGTGCTTCGCTTTCTTCGGAATGAACAGCTGGCCGCCCAGCGGGCTG
Organism: Paenibacillus sp. 3LSP; assembly: GCF_032465655.1. Classification (NCBI taxonomy): domain Bacteria; kingdom Bacillati; phylum Bacillota; class Bacilli; order Caryophanales; family Paenibacillaceae; genus Paenibacillus; species Paenibacillus sp. 3LSP. The sequence goes on from NZ_JAWDJI010000080.1 coordinate 1,180, forward strand.
GCACCCAGGCTGGCATCTTCCTCGGAAGGGATCGGGAAGACGCCGAGGCGCATGTTCGGATCCTGCTTCAGCACGCCTTCGATCAGCCAGTCTCCCATGAACATCATGGCGACTTCCTTGTTCAGGAATTTCCCCACCGCCATATCGTAGCTGTCACTCAGAACGTCGGCGTTGGTGTAGCCTTGCTTATACACGTCATACTGCTGCTGCAGGAACGTTTGGAATTCCGGGATGTCGGACCATTTTTTCTTATTGCTGTTCAGATCGTCGAAGAAGGTCGGATCGCTCTTGGCTACGAAGTTGGCAAACGCAGCGGCCGGCCAAATATTCGCGGCCCAGTTGTCCTTGTACGGCATAAATACTGGAGTGACTCCGCTGGCTTTGATCTTCTCGCAGACAGCCAGGAATTCTTCAAAGTTCTTAGGAATGGACAGACCCAGTTCGTCAAAGATGTCTTTGTTATAGACCACGCCTTGCATCCCGGTGTCTTGGCTGACATGGAAGCTGTAGATGTGCCCGTATGCGGACAGGACGTCTTTGTTCAAAATCCGGCTGGCCCAAGGCTCGTCATCCAGAATTTCAAAGTTGCGCTCCAGATTCAGGTCCGTGGTTGCGCTGGCCAGATTGTATTGAATGATGTCCGGCGTTTCTTCAACGGCCAACTTCGTCTGTAAGACGGTTGTCGTTTGCTCGGCTGGAATCAGCTGCAAATTGACTTTGATGTTCGTCTGCTTCTCAAATTCGTCGAGGATATCTTGTTGGATGAAGGCGGAGTCCTGCGAGCTTTTGGAGATCGCTAACTCAATGGTGACTTTGTCGCCTTTAGCGCCGCCGCTGTTATTGCCGTCTTGGGCTGTGTTGTTGGACTTGGCGCCTCCGGATCCGCAGGCTGCGAGCGATAAGGCCAGCAAACCGGCGATGACTGCGGTGGTTGTTCTCTTCAGTGCGTAATTCAAGGCAAATCCCCCTCTGTTTGATATGTCTTTGAATGCGTTTGCAACTTGATTATAGTTTTCAGTCTGTGTCAGGTACATGTCTGAGGGTGACAGATGAGGTGTAAAATTGTGAACTTGTAACCGTTGTCATGACGTGAAGCAAAGTGGTACAGTTAAACCATCCTAATGCAACATGGCCATAGCCAAAGGGGGCCAAGCCAACGTCATGAAACCTTTCTTCCTCCGCAGAAGTCAGCTGAGCTTGCAGAATAAAGTCTTTTTAACCTTTGTAGCTCTGCTTCTGTTTATATTGGGTTGCTTTATCGTCTACGTCAATCTGGTCGTCATCAAACCGTTGAAAGAGAAAACGGTGGAGGCCAAGCTGGCCGCAGTGACCAAGGTGAGCCAGCAGCTCGACGATTATGTGGACAGTCAAAACCAAATGTCGCAGCGGATTTTGTCCAGCAAGGATGTCTTTACGATTCTGGAGCGGGGTTATCAAACCGACGCTAACCTCGAACGGCTGAATCAAAGCCGCAGGCTGAAGGATCTGATGTTCCAGGCGATCGGCCCCAGAATGAATATTAAGGACATGGTGATTTACGATAAGGCCGGACGCAAAATCGTGTCCTATATTGGTTTACAAGGGGATGCGGCTTCGATCGAAGGTTATCTGAAAAAGAGTCTCATCGACGGAAGCTGGAGCGGCAGCGGTTATGTTCTGGAACGTCAGGGAGGGGCCGTTTCGTTTATTCGATCGATCAATAATCAGAACGGGACGGTATTCGGATAACTGAGCATCTTGTTGGATAATGCATACCTGCAAAGGATCACGCAAGGCGTGGGCAGCGGCCAGGTGTACATCCTGGATCAGAATGGCCAGCCGGTGGTTGGAGATATTCCGAAGGAACATGCCGAGTTGACAACGCCACATTCAGTTGACGGCGTCCATGTAGACGATCACGGGAACTATGTGGCTTACGCCAGGTCGGAAAGCACCGGGTGGACAACCTATCTAGTGACGCCGAAGCAAGACGTACTGGGACCCGTCAACTCGGTCAAGTATTTATCCATTTTGCTGATTACGGCGTTGATGCTGTTATCTTTTGTGTATATTTATTTTTCTTCGCGTAGTCTGCTGTTGCCGATCCGGAAGCTGCGCAGCCAGATTTGGCGGATCAGCTATAGCAATATGAATCTCAAATGGGACAACCCTACGCAAAATAACGATTTAATTCTATTAAACGAGGCTTTTCAGGATCTGATGGAACGGCTGCAAGCATCGATTGAACGGGAGAAAATCGCCCTGCATGAGGAGGTCAAGGCGCGCAACTCTGCGCTCCAGGCCCAAATTGCACCGCATTTCATCCATAACGTGCTGTATTTGATCAGCATCGCGGCCCAGGAGGGGAAGACCGACGTCGTCACCGATATGTGCAAGCATTTGTCGGACAGCTTACGCTACATCGTATCCTCTCCTTACGTTCACGTCACCTTAGCCGACGAACTCGAGCATACCCGGCACTACTTGTCGCTTGTTCAACAAAAATACGAAGACGATCTCGAATGGGAGATCCATGCGGACGAATCGGCGCGGAACGTGCAGTTGCCGCGGTTGGTGCTTCAGCCTTTCGTGGAGAACTGTATCGAGCATGCGTTCATTCACTGTGACCCTCCCTGGCGGATCGAGATTACGGTGAAGCAGTTCAACGGGCTGTGGGCTGTGGAGATTAAGGATAACGGAGACGGGTCCCCGCCCGGGAAGATCGATGAAATCATGGACAACCTGCGGAAGAGCGAAGCTGTTGCCGGAGAGGGGAACGAACGACCCGCCTCGATCGGCAACATGGGCATTGTGAACAGCGTCGGCCGACTGAAGTTAATGTACCAGAACCGGCTGTTCTTCAATCTGTTTAACCATGCAGATGGGGAAAAGGGCGCCACGGTCCAGATCATCGGATCGCTCACCAAGGACTTCTACTGAACGAGGAGGGCACAGCATGTACAACGTCATGATCGTGGAAGACAGCAAGCCGATCTTGCGCAATATACGAACGCTGCTAGGTTCCCTGGAGCTCCCGTTTCAGGTGACGGCAACAGCCGCCAACGGGGAGGAAGCGTTGGAGCTCATCCGGCAGCAGCCGGTAGACCTGGTGTTGACCGATATTCGCATGCCTAAGCTGGACGGCCTCGCGTTTATCGAAGAGGCGAAGCAGATCCGCCCGCAGTTGTTATTTATTTTGATCAGCGGATACAACGATTTCGAATACACGCGCAAGGCGATTAATTTGCAGGTATTTGACTATTTACTCAAGCCCGTCGAACGCAAGCAGTTGTTGGAAGTGATGGAACGGGCGCTGGAGCGTCTCCGCAGCCGGGTTCCCAGTGAAGCGGAGCTGTTTCAGGAGATTGTAGCTCCGGAGGTTTATGCGGATTTGCAGCTCGGGGATCAATTCCGCCATTACGGTAAGCTCTTGATCCTCATCCGGAGGCAGCCGTTTACCGGCAGGCGGGAGCTTTGGAACGCGGAGGAGCTTCAGCGCAGACTGGATGCTATGTTTGCTCCGCAGCTCTGCTGGGTGTTTCCGACGCAGGTGCCTGGTCAATTTCTTGCTATGGTGCAAAAAACGGCGGCGGACGCTTATTCCTCGGTGTATCAATGCCTGGAGTCCGTTCGCAAAACGCTGGAGGCGGCGGGGCTCGCGGCGACGATTGGCGGACAGCTGCAGTCCGGCGATCCGGATCGCCTGCCTGAACTGTACCACCGCATGTCAGGCATTTTGGACGAACGGCAGCCGGTTCACCAAGGCATCGTGGTAGATACGGAGATTCCCCAGACATTGGTTCAGCCGGAGGGTTCTGAGCTGGATCGGGCGACTGCCGCGGCCTTTACAGAGCTTATCGTGGGGCGGAGGAAGGAGCAGTTCTTGTTAAAGCTGAACGAGCAGCTGGCCAAATGGTCGAGCCACAACATTCGGTTTGCGGAGCTGGAACGATTTATTGCACTCTTGACCGATGCTTTCTCACAAGCGGGAGGCGACTCGGAGACCGGACATCGGCTGGAGCTCGAGACTTCTTCACGTCGTTTGCTTGATGCGGATTGTTTTGAGAGGTTTGGCGAGAACTTGTTGGAATGGACGAAGCAATCCTTCGAATGGCTGCAGGCGCAGAACCGAAAAAGCGGTGAGGAACTGTTTCGGCAGATTGAGGAATACGTCAGGCTCAATCTGTACTCGTATCTTTCGCTCGCCGATGTGGCGCAGAAATTTCACGTCAGCCCCTCGTATGTCAGCCGGGTCATGAGGAGGTATGCTCAAAGCACCTTCGTGCAATATTATACTGGCCTCAAAATCAAAGAGGCCTGCAGGCTGATTGCCTGCAAGCCGGAAATGCGAATTAAAGAGGTGTCTGATGCTTTGTCATTCAGCGATCAGCACTATTTCTCCAAAGTGTTTAAGGAGTACACGGGCTGCAGCCCTTCGGATTACAAGGAGCGCTGTCCTCCGAACAACCCGGACAACAGCTCGTAAGAGCGCAAGCGGGCCTTGTGGTCGTAGATCTGGGCAGCGACGATGATCTCGTCGGCTTCGGTCTCGGCCAGCAGGTGCTCCAGCCGGTTCCGCACCGTCTCGGGTGAGCCGATCGCCGAATAGCTGAGCTGGCGTTCGACCACCGCTTGCTCCTGCGGCGTCCAGTCGAGATGCTCCACTGGCGGGCTAAGCTGTGAGGTGCGCCGGCGGATCAAGTTCAAGAACTGCTGGTGCTGGGAGGTCGCCAAGCGACGAGCCTCCGCATCGGTATCGGCGACGATCACGTTCACGCCGATCATCGCATAAGGCTTCGCCAGTTCCGCCGACGGACGGAAGTGCGTGCGGTATAAATTGAGCGCCGGGAGCAAGTAATCCGGCGCGAAATGGCTGGCGAAGGCGAACGGCAGACCGAGCTGGGCGGACAGCTGCGCGCTGAAGCCGCTGGAGCCGAGCAGCCAGATCGGGATGTGTAAGCCTTCGCCGGGAATGGCGCGCACGCGCATCGAGGAACCGGAGACGGGCTGGAAATAATTCCGCAGCTCTGCGAGCCGCTCCGGAAAATCCTGCCCGTCACTGCCCGGCCCGCGGCGCAGCGCGTGCGAAGTCAGCGGGTCGGAGCCGGGCGCCCGCCCCAGACCGAGATCGATCCGCCCCGGGTATAGCGACTCCAGCGTGCCAAACTGCTCCGCGATGACGAGCGGCGCATGGTTTGGCAGCATGATACCGCCGGATCCAACGCGGATCTTCTTCGTACCGCCGGCGATGTGTCCGATCACGACGGAGGTCGCCGAGCTGGCAATGCCGGGCATGCCGTGATGCTCTGCGAGCCAATAGCGGTGATAGCCCCAGTTCTCGGCATGCTGGGCCAGGTCCAGCGAATTGCGCAGCGATTCGGCCGCCGTGCTGCCGGCGGTAATCGGCGCAAGGTCGAGAATCGAGACCGGAATATGGGATAAACGATGGGATGAATCGTTAGTCTTACTTGAATCAGGCATAAAATCTAGCCTCCTTAGGCAGGAATTGAGATACAAAAGCCTAATTTCTATTATAATCGAAATTTGAAGTGTTGAGCGAAAAAACAATAACCAATTCGATAACAGTTTTTATAGGAGGAACTTATGAGCGAACGTCCAATGATCACAAATCCGATTTTACGCGGCTTTAACCCTGATCCTTCAATCTTGCGAGTTGGGGATGACTACTACATCGCGACCTCTACCTTCGAATGGTTCCCGGGCGTGCAAATTCATCATTCCCGAGATCTCGTGCACTGGCAGCTGATCGGCCACCCGCTGACGAGGGTGTCGCAGCTAGATATGCTGGGCAACCCCGGCTCTTGCGGGATATGGGCCCCTTGCCTCAGCTATGATAACGGGCTGTTCTACCTGATTTACACTGATGTCAAAAGCCGCCACGGCGCGTTCAAGGATACGCCCAACTATCTCGTTACTGCTCCGGATATCCGCGGCCCTTGGTCGGATCCGATCTATCTGAACAGCAGCGGCTTCGACCCTTCGTTATTCCATGATGATGACGGGCGCAAGTGGCTGGTAAACATGCTGTGGGATTACCGGAAAGGGAAGAATCACTTTGCTGGCATCGTGCTTCAAGAATACGATCCGAAGCAACAGAAGCTGGTGGGACCGGTGAAAAATATTTTCCTAGGCACTGACCTTAGAGTAACCGAAGGCCCGCATTTGTATAAAAGAAATGGCTACTACTACCTGCTGACCGCGGAAGGCGGCACGCATTACGAACATGCGGTCACGATGGCCCGATCTCGAACGATTGACGGACCGTATGAAGTGGACCCCACCAATCCGATTCTCACCTCGGCGGGTAAACCGCATTTGGAGCTGCAAAAGGCGGGACATGCCTCGCTGGTCGAGACCCAGACAGGGGAATGGTACATGGTGCATCTGACCGGGCGGCCGACGAAGGACATCTATTGTACGCTTGGCAGGGAAACGGCGATCCAACGCGGGGTCTGGACCGAAGACGGTTGGTTCCGGTTGGAAACCGGTGGGAATGAGCCGCAAGTGAAGGTGCCTGCTCCCGCCTTGCCGCCGCACCCGTTTGAACCGGAGGCGGAACGGGACGATTTCGAGGCGGAGACGCTGGGGGTACATTGGAGCACGCTGCGTGTTCCAGCGACGGAGGATTGGCTGACATTGCGGGAACGTCCTGGCTTCCTGCGCTTGTATGGTCGCGAATCGATGAACTCGCTGTTCCGGCAGAGCCTGGTGGCGCGGCGGCAGCAATCGTTCCATTGCCTGGCGGAGACGGTGGTGGAGTTCGAGCCGGAGACGTTCCAGCAGATGGCGGGCCTGACCGTGTTCTACGACACGAACGATCATGTATATCTGCGGATCTCCCGAGATGAGACGAAGGGCAAGAGCCTGAATTTGATCCAGACCAAATACGGCGTTTACGACGAACTGCTGGCGGAAGATATCTCGATTGAAGGGGCTTCGCGTTGCTGGCTGCGGGTCGTAATCGAACGCGAGCTGGCAAGCTTCTACTACAGCCTGGACGGGGAGATCTGGCATGCAGTCGGCGAAGCCGTTGACGTAAGCCACATGTCCGACGATCCGGCGGAGAGATTGCGCTTCACCGGCACCTTTATTGGCGTCTGCGCCCAGGATCTAAGCGGGATGCGCAAGCCTGCCGATTTCGACTATTTTATTTATAAGGAGCTTGATTCATTCTCAAAATGAGAGGGGGTGTAAGAGGGTGTATTTACGAGAGATCACGCTGCTTAAAGAGAAGATGCCCTCCTTCCACGCATACCCTTTCTCGCTCCCGTTAGTTCGAAAGATGAACAAGCTGTATCTCCGCCGTCCAGTTACCTTTTTTGTTGGGGAGAACGGTTCGGGTAAATCCACGTTGCTGGAGGGGATTGCCTACCAATGCGGGTTTAATCCGGCTGGCGGTGGGAGAAACAACGTCTACGAGGTAGATCGATCTGAATCTGCGCTTGGAGACTACCTTCGTCTCTCCTGGAACCCGAAAGTCACGAATGGCTTCTTTTTGCGGGCGGAGTCGTTTTATTCGTTTGCCTCGCATATCGATGATGTCGCAGCAACACGGGCTTACGGCGGGGTGTCCTTGCACAGCCAATCGCATGGCGAGTCGTTCCTCAGCTTGTTCAAGTATCGATTTGGCAGCCGGGGCATTTATCTGCTGGACGAACCGGAGGCGGCCCTGTCTCCGGCCCGGCAGTTGTCCTTGCTGCGGATCATCCACGACCTATCGGATCGTGCCCAGTTCATTATCGCCACGCATTCACCGATTCTGATGGGGTATCCGGACGCGGACATCTTAACGTTCGATGGCGATCAATTGGAGCAGATACGTTACGAGGATACGGATCACTACCAAATTACGCGCCGTTTCCTCGAAAACCGGAACAGTGTCCTTCGCACGTTGTTTGAGGATGAAGACGAGGGCGAAGACATCTCCTAGCGTAGCAGTTAGGGCGCAACAGCGAACTAGCGGTCTAACGCTTGCCAGAAACGCTATTGGGCCGAAAACGGGGGCGATGAGAATCTAACGCTTATGAGAGAGCTTATTTGCCGGTTTGGGCCACTAGCCTTGCATCTAAAGTGACATGGTATTCAATTAATTGTTAATCTTGGTTG
>NZ_JAWDJI010000081.1:0-28561 GCF_032465655.1 Paenibacillus sp. 3LSP
TTCGATGTGAGTGAACCGATGCCTCTTTAGTAACATTTTAACTGAGTGATCGCGTATTGTTGACAAAACTTACTTAAAATCGGTATAATAACTTTTGTTTGTTTGGAGTGATGCTGATGATTATTCATTTACGTCAGGTGAACTCGTCCGGAGCTCCGGTGAAGATTCATCAAGCCTTGGACGTAAACCATGTCGTTAAAGGTCGCAGGGACATTACCGCGATCAGTCCGCTTCAGGTCGATTTGCAGGCGGAAGCCGCAGGCGGAGACGTTGTCGATGTCAAAGGCCAGCTGACTGCAGAGCTCGATATGACCTGTTCCCGGTGTCTGAAGCCCTTGAAGCAGGTCGTGCAAGCGGAGTTTTCAGAAAGCTTCAAACAAGGCGACGATCCCGAGACAGACGTACAGGCGCAGGAAGAAGACGATGACTTGCATTATGTCGCCGACGACAAAGTCGATCTCGTGCCGTACGTGGAAGAGACGCTGTTGCTTCATCTTCCGTATGCCGCTCTGTGCGAGGAATCTTGCAAAGGGCTGTGCCCGGTTTGCGGAACGGATCGGAACGAGCGGGATTGCGGCTGCAATACGGATAAGATCGATCCGCGACTCGCAGCGCTCGGCGATTTTTTCAAAAAATAAGCAAGTAAACAAGAAATAAAGCCCCGGTTAGGGTTGACTTGAATAAGGAGGTGGGAACCATGGCAGTACCTCAACGGAGAACGTCCAAAACGCGCCGCGACAAACGCCGCACGCATTTCAAATTGGCTGTGCCGGGCATGGTAAAATGTGAACAATGCGGAGAATTGAAGCTTGCTCACCACGTTTGCAAAGTTTGCGGAACTTACAAATCTAGAGAAATTATTGGCCAATAAGCTTAAAGTAACAACTCAAAGTAGTACTTCATTTCGATGAGGTGCTATTTTTTTTGTCTTTGTTGTTGCCGCCTCCCGTGCCGCCTCCCGTCAGGTTTATGGCAATTTCGCTTTTCTTTTGGGACGGGATGCTTTATACTACATTTTAGTACCAGGTTCTAAAGAATAGCTTCGCCAACTATTACATATAAGGGAACGTTGATATTATAGATAGACCATCATTGCTTGCTGAAGAGGGGGGGATACCCATCGAACGTTTGCCGAAGCGGGCGAGGCAGCAACAGCTCGTCCAAATGATAGAAGCTAACCCGTTTATTACGGACCAAGAGCTGACCCGTCAGCTGAAAGTCAGCATTCAGACAATCCGTCTTGACCGCATGGAGCTGGGCATCCCGGAGCTCCGGGAGCGGATGAAGCTGATGGCGGAACGGTCGTATGACCAGGTTCGTTCCTTGCCGCTGCATGAGGTCATCGGGGAGATCGTCGATCTGCAGCTGGACAAGAGTGGGATCTCCATCTTTGAAATCCGTGAGGAGCATGTGTTCTCCCGGACGGGGATCGCCCGTGGACATCATGTGTTTGCCCAGGCGAACTCCTTGGCGGTGGCTGTGATCAACGACGAAATCGCTTTGACATTCTCTGCAGACATCCGGTTTATCCGTTCGGTGCATCTCGGTGAGAAATGCATTGCGAAAGCTTATGTCAGACCCAATTCCGGCCAAAAAGGCAAAGCGAAGGTTGAGGTCTTTACTTACGTAGGCGAAGAAATGGTATTCCAAGGGAATTTCGTCATCTACCGGTCCACCGGAGAGGACACTTCAGAAGGAGGAAGTCAGCATGAGAATCGCCATTGATGCGATGGGCGGAGATCACGCGCCGCAGAGCACGGTCGAAGGTGCACTGGCCGCAGCCAAGGAATGGAGCGATACCGAAATCATTCTGGTTGGTAATGAGCAAGTGCTGAAGCCGATGCTGCAAGGAGCGCCGGCAAATTTACGAATTTATCACGCGTCCGAAGTGATCGAAGCGGAGGACGAGCCGGTTAAGGCGGTTCGCCGCAAAAAGGACTCTTCGATGGTTGTCGCCGGACGGCTTGTCCGCGAAGGGGAAGCGGAGGCGATGATCTCCGCCGGCAACACCGGTGCATTGATGACCACGGGTCTGCTGGTGGTCGGGCGGATGGAGGGGATCGAGCGGCCCGCGTTGGCGCCGATGATCCCGACTGTTGACGAGCGTGGAGTGTTAGCGCTCGACCTCGGTGCCAACATGGACGCCAAGCCGGAGCATCTGGCGCAGTATGCGCTGATGGGCAGCATCTATCGCGAGAAGGTGCACGGCATCAACAAACCGCGGGTGGGTCTGCTGAATGTCGGCACCGAAGCGAAGAAAGGAAACGAGCTCACCAAAGCGGCTTTCCCGTTGCTTACGTCGATGCCGATCAACTTTGTTGGGAACGTGGAAGCCCGGGACATCTTGACCGGAGCTTGCGACGTGCTGGTGTGTGACGGCTTTGCGGGAAATATTTTGCTGAAATCGCTGGAAGGTACGGCGGGCACGATGTTCTCGATTCTGAAGAAGGAATTTTCGAAATCGTTGAAGAACAAGCTGGCTGCAGCTGTGTTAATGCCGTCGCTGCGCGGCTTGAAGAAGACGCTTGATTACAAGGAGCATGGCGGAGCGCCGCTTCTGGGATTAAGCGGGTTGGTCGTGAAGGGACATGGCTCCTCTGACGGAGGGGCCATTAAGAACGCTGTACGCCAAGCGCGAACGGCGCTGCAAAGCAAATTGACGGAGAGTATAGCACGTGAAATCAGCGGGGAGTGAATGACGATAGTGACAAAATTACGTTCGGTTGGAATTATCGGGACCGGGAAATACGTTCCGGAAAAGGTGCTGACGAATGCCGATTTGGAGAAAATCGTAGATACGAACGACGAATGGATCGTTTCGCGTACAGGAATTAAAGAACGGCATATCGCCGCACCGGACCAAGCGTCCTCCGACTTGGCTTATGAAGCGGCCGTTCGGGCGTTGGATTCTGCGGGTTTGCGGGCTGAGGAGCTGGATTTGATCATCGTGGCTACAATTACCCCGGACATGGCGTTCCCTTCGACCGCCTGCATTTTGCAGGATAAGCTCGGTGCGAAAAAGGCGGCCGCCTTTGATTTGTCCGCTGCTTGCTCGGGGTTTGTCTACGGGATGGCCGCCGCCAACGGATTCATTCAGACCGGAATGTACCGGAATGCACTGGTGATCGGTGTGGATACCTTGTCCCGCATCACGGATTATACGGACCGGAACACTTGCGTCTTGTTTGGGGACGGAGCCGGGGCTGTCGTTCTCGGCGAGGTGCCGGAAGGCCGCGGGTTCTTGTCCTTCGATCTCGGCGCGGAAGGGGCCGGCGGTGAGTTGCTGAAGCTCGAAGCGGGCGGTTCCCGGCTTCCGGCTTCGGAGGCGACTGTGGCGGATCGCAAGCATTACATTTATATGAATGGCCGCGAGGTGTTCAAGTTTGCCGTACGCGTGATGGGAACGGCAACCGAAGAAGTGCTGCGCAAAGCAGGGAAGACCAAAGAGGACATCGATCTCTTTGTCCCTCACCAGGCGAATATCCGAATCATCCAATCGGCGAGAGAGCGTCTGAATTTGCCGGAAGAGAAGTGCGTGATCAATGTGGATAAATACGCCAACACTTCGGCGGCTTCGATTCCGCTGGCGCTGGTTGAAGCAGCAGAGGATGGACGCATGAAGGAAGGCGACACCATCCTGCTCGTTGGCTTCGGAGGCGGACTAACCTGGGGAGCATCCGTGCTCGTGTGGTAATCTAGGCGATCGCCATTCGGATACGCGAGAATGGATGGACATTCACCGGACTTTTACGATAGGGAGTGCACAGGATGGGCAAAATCGCTTTTGTTTTTCCGGGACAGGGTTCCCAAAGCGTTGGAATGGGCAAGGATATATATGACGCGCTGCCGGAAGCACGGGCGCGGTTCGAAACTGCAGATGAGCAGCTGGGCTTCAAGCTCACCGATCTGATCTTCGGCGGACCGGACACGGAGCTGAAGCAGACGGCCAATACACAGCCGGCGCTCTTGACGACTAGCGTGGCGCTATATGAGGCATTTGCCGCCAAAGGCGTTCAACCGGATTATGTTGCCGGTCACAGTCTGGGCGAATACAGCGCGCTGACCGCAGCCGGTGTTCTTCACTTTGAAGATGCCGTGAAGCTTGTTCGGGCGCGCGGCGAATTTATGGAGCAAGCGGTGCCGGGCGGGCAAGGCGCGATGGCAGCCGTCCTTGGCGGCGAGCGTGACGCACTTGCTAAGCTGTGCGCCGACATTACTGCTGGCGGTGCGCTGGTTGAGCTGGCGAATGTGAACTGCCCTGGGCAGATTGTGGTCTCGGGAAGCCGAGAAGGGGTCGACCTTGTTATTGAACGGGTGAAGGAAATCGGAGCCAAACGGGCGATCCCGCTGGAAGTCAGCGGTCCGTTCCACTCTTCTTTGATGAAGACGGCTGCGGAACGGCTCGGCGAACGACTGGCTGCGGCTTCGTTTCAAGATGCCAAGGTGCCGGTGGTCGCGAACGTGACAGCTCGCCCCGTTCAAAACGGCGTAGAGATTGCCGAATTGCTGGTTCGTCAAGTGTATTCCCCAGTGCTTTGGGAGGACAGCGTGAGCTGGCTCCTGTCCCAAGGTGTGGATACCTTCGTAGAGATCGGACCTGGCAGTGTCTTAACCGGTTTAATCAAGAAAATCGATAAATCGGCGCGTCTGTTTAACGTCAGCGGATTGGACAGCCTGGAACAGACGGCTGCAGCTTTCGCTGAATAGGTAATAGCTCGATTTAACCTTCGGTTTTACCTCGCCGCAAAGGTGCCGTTTGGCGCAAAGAATGGCGATAGGATCATAGAGGCAAACTAGAGCTTTGATTTTTTAAATGCTTCGCATATGTTAGGCGAAAGGAGATGAACCGTATGAGCAAACCGCTGCAAGGGAAAACCGCTTTGGTCACGGGAGCTTCTCGTGGAATTGGCCGCAGCATTGCACTTGCTTTGGCTGAGGCGGGAGCTGATGTCGTTGTCAACTATGCGGGAAATGAAGAAGCCGCCGCCCGCGTCGTTTCTGAAATTGAGGCGCTTGGTGTGAAATCCTACGCGGTAAAAGCCCATGTAGGCAACAGCGAGCAGTTTGAGGAAATGGTGAAATCCATGCTGGATTCGTGGGGCCGGATTGATATTCTCGTGAATAACGCAGGGATTACAAGAGATAATTTAATTATGCGTATGAAGGAAGAAGAGTTTGATCAAGTCATCGAGACGAATCTCAAAGGCGTATTTAACGGCATCAAAGCCGTAACCCGCCCGATGATGAAGCAGCGCTCGGGACGAATTATCAATATCTCTTCGGTGGTTGGCGTGCTCGGCAATGCGGGCCAAGCGAACTATGTCGCTGCCAAAGCCGGGGTGATTGGCTTGACCAAATCTTCAGCACGCGAGTTGGCTTCGCGCGGGATCACCGTGAATTGCGTCGCTCCCGGATTTATCGATACCGATATGACGGGCGAGCTTCCGGAGGAGTATCGCCAGAAGCTGCTGGCGGATATCCCACTGGCCCGCTTGGGACAACCTGAGGAGATCGCCAGCGTGGTTCTGTTCCTCGCCTCGGACAGCGCGGCATATATGACCGGTCAGACGCTGCACGTAGACGGCGGAATGTACATGTAAAAATCACGCCTTTCGCTTCTATGGCATTTTAACTTCAAATCTCTTATAATACCAAAGAGGAGGTGAACCGGATGTCCGATATCTTGGATCGCGTAAAACGCATTGTTGTGGATCGCCTCGGCGCTGATGAAGCCGAAGTGACCCTGGAAGCGTCTTTCAAAGACGACTTGGGTGCGGATTCGCTTGACGTAGTTGAGTTGGTCATGGAATTGGAAGATGAATTCGATCTGGAAATTTCCGACGAAGATGCAGAGAAGATTACGACTGTAGGTGAAGTTGTAAACTACATACAATCTCATACCTAATGTCATCCAAAAGTCCCGTACCTCCTACATAGCAGGCGGGACTTCTCCTCATCTTCAGCTCTTCAAGCATTCGTGCTTAAGACTTAGAATGATTAGTACACATGAAGTCCATACGAGGTGAATGTGTTTGAAGCATAGAGTAGTAGTTACAGGAATGGGGGTCGTGACCGCGCTTGGACAAGACCTTGATACGCTGTGGAATAACCTTGTTCAGGGGAAGTCTGGCGTTTCAAGAATCGAAGCGTTTGATGTCAGCGAATACCCGACGCAAATTGCCGCCTCCGTGAAAGATTTTAATCCAGAGGATTATGTGGACCGGAAGGAAGCGCGGAAGATGGACCGCTTCGTGCAATTTGCCGCCGCTGCGGCGGTCAGCGCCATGAAAGACAGCGGCCTCACCATCGGTGAGACGGCCGATCCGGAACGGGTTGGCGTGATGATTGGTTCAGGGATCGGCGGTCTTGGAACTTGGGAAGACCAGCACAATATTTTGCTGGAGAAAGGTCCAAAACGCGTCAGCCCATTTTTTATTCCGATGATGATTGCGAATATGGCATCGGGCCATGTATCGATCATGTTTGGAGCGAAGGGTCCGAACACGACGGCGGTGACTGCGTGCGCGACCGGAACTCATTCCATCGGCGATTCGTACAAGCTGATCCAGCGGGGAGATGCCGATGTGATGATTTGCGGAGGCGCGGAAGCAACGATCCGTCCGACCGGTATGGCAGGGTTCTGCTCGATGCGGGCGATGTCGACCCGCAACGACGAACCGGAGAAGGCCAGCCGGCCGTTCGATCTGGAACGAGACGGTTTTGTCATGGGCGAAGGCGCCGGGATTCTGATTTTGGAATCGCTGGAGCATGCACAGAAGCGCGGTGCTAAAATCTACGGTGAAGTGATCGGCTACGGCTTGAGCGGAGACGCTCACCATATGACCGAGCCGGATCCGAACGGGCCGGAGCGTTGCATGAAGATGGCGATCCGTGATGCCGGGATTGCGCCGGAAGAAGTGGATTATATCAATGCCCACGGGACATCGACTCCGGTTGGTGACCGCTCGGAGACGATTGCGATCAAGCGGGCGTTTGGCGACCATGCTTATCAGTTGGCGGTCAGCTCGACGAAATCGATGACCGGTCATTTGCTTGGGGCTGCCGGCGGAGTGGAAGGTGTCATCTGCGGGCTCACCTTGAAGCATGGCATCATCCCGCCAACGATCAACTTGGAGCATCCGGATCCAGAATGTGATCTGGACTACGTTCCGAACGAAGCCAGACGTGCGGATGTCCGCGTCGCGATGTCCAACTCGTTTGGATTCGGTGGACACAATGCCACGATCATCATGAAGAAATACGAAGCATAAGGGGTTAAGTCCGGTGAATGGAGATCTGAAGCAGTTACAGCAAAAACTTGAACTGGTATTCCAAAATCGGCAGCTTCTGAAACAAGCCTTCACTCATGCGTCATACGTGAATGAGCATCGCTTCAGTCAATATGAGGATAACGAACGGCTGGAGTTCTTGGGCGATGCCGTTCTCGAATTGACCGTTTCGGAGCATTTATATCGGTTATTCCCGGATCGTCCTGAAGGCGAGCTGACCAAATTGCGCGCCGCGATCGTCTGTGAACCGTCGCTCGTGAAATTCGCCGAAAACCTGGAGTTTGGCAAATACGTCCTGCTAGGCAAAGGCGAGGAGTTGACGGGTGGGCGAACTCGTCCTGCTCTGCTCGCGGATGTGTTCGAATCCTTTATTGGCGCTTTGTACTTGGACCAGGGCCTGGAAGCAGTTACTGCGTTCCTTCATCGCCATGTATTCCCTAATTTGACCCTTGATGGCAAGCTGTCAACCGGCGACTTCAAAACGGAGCTGCAGGAGCTGACGCAGCATCATGGCATGGGCACATTGGAATACCGGATCATTGAAGAACGGGGACCGGCCCATGAGCGCGAATTCGTTGCGGAGGTCCGCATGGATGGGCGTCCGCTTGGCCAGGGTACTGGCAGATCCAAGAAGGAAGCCGAGCAGCAGGCCGCCGCCGTGGCGCTGGAGTTGCTTAAGAGCTCTGAGCTTTGAACATTGCATGAGAAGTGAATATGGAAGAGAAGAAGGCATCCCAAGATTGATCAGGGAGGCCTTCTTCTCTTAGATCAGACCGATCGTGCTGTTAGTTACTTTAAACCACTGGAGATATTCAATCCTTATCGGTTTTATTTTGTTCTGAGTGATTTATTTTTGAGGTACAACATTGAGTATCTACTGTGGGGATCCCACTTAATGGGTCAAATTGATACAGGGAAATATAAAGTCTCCGTAATTCTTGTAACTGCACGGCTAGCTCCAATCCGAACTTAAAAAAAATTTCCTTTTCCTTTTCAGAAAAATCTTCACAGACACAGTTGGCATAAGAAATTACGGCGCCGTGAACCGCCTGAATGCTTTTTAATAGTTTATGTCTACATAAACTTGACATAGAAATGTTCTCCTTTAAGATGATTTTGAAATAGAATATAATGTTACGTAATAAAAAAATAAAACGGATAAGACATCATACTACTATTTTGAAGTTCATTCATTACAAGAAGAACCTGAACAACAGCTTTTCTTAGGAAAGCGTATTGCTCAGGTTCTGTTCAAAAGAGGTGAAAGAGAGTGAATAAGTTTGTTTATGATAACGATTTGGACTTTATAAATGCTAAATATACTCTGTTTTGTTTTTTGTCATTTATTACAATGCGAAAGATTTTACGTTTAGAAGAAAAAAAGCGCCAACTGAAGCAAAGAATAGAAGAAGCTAAAAATATAAATTAGTATTATGTGGGTATCCCGCCGTCAATAGGAAAGCAATCTGTTTCACACGTTTTAATATTATTGGTGCACATATTGATACACAAGCTAGGTTTTATTTTAGCTGCAGCGCATGCAATAAGACAAAATTCATTTAGCTCAGGTACATATTTACAGTTGTATTCCCTCCATTCTTGGCCAGGAGGACAAGATGAGGCTGTATTTGCAGCAGGAGTGAAGTTGTTTTGCTTATTATCATCTACCGCTAATTTTTTTTCTTTGCCTGTGAAGTGATTTTCTATTACATTCCCCGATTGATTCAGAAGTGTACTTTTCGTTGTTACTTCCACTAGTTCATCATTTTCGTTATAAGACAGGACAAAAAGTTCAGGTTTACTTTTAGCAGATAAGATTAAATACTTAGTATTTTTATATTTGAGCATTTTGCATAATTTCATTTTCGAGAAAAAGACAACAGATTTATATGGCCTGTGGTTGGCTTCAATATCATGATGTGATGGCTTTTGGAAAAATGGGCAGACCTGCAGAATTTTCGTCTATGCCGAAAAATTTAAGCTGCGGCTTTGCTTGAATGCCTAACCATGGCTAGTGCAGAAGCCAGCAATACAATGGCGTTAAGGTACTGGTGCGTTGTGACTTTCCGGATTCCCCACACGTGCATCGCATCGGCAGTTAGATAGGTTTTCAAGCGGGAATTGCATCGTTCCACGCTAGTTCGTTCGTTGTACAGTTCTTTCCAACGCTTGCTATCCCGATGCGGTGTGGAGTAGCGGCGTAGATCACTGGTTATATCCACCTTAACGACCATCCCATAATTGGAAGACGAACAAGCGGCCATTCCGAGCGGACAGTCTACCTTGCCTGTAGCATGGGGACAACGGAATTTCAGAACATCACCATCCGCTCCCCAATAGATCATCGGAAACCCCATGGAGCAGCAAGGCGTTCCGTTCGACATCATGCCGGCAGGAGGCTCTTTCTCATTGCGAAGATTCATCGGGATGATCGCCTGTGCGTTCAAATTCCGGGCTGCCTCATAGTTTTTTAGTTGGTCATACCCAGCATCGAGGACAAAGAAGCTGACCTTGGTTTTTGCCGCGACTTGTTCCATCAGATCTGGCGCCATATCGCCGTCATGGACATGAGCCGGTGTCACGGCGAGCGCCATCGGCAGTTCGCTTTTGGTATCGACGGCGAGATGAAGTTTGTAGCCAAACCACTTCACCTTATTGCCGAAGGAGTCGAACTTGGCACCCCAGTTTGCATTGCCCGTGAGCTCGCTTTTACGTTTCGGCTGTTTCTTCTCATAAGCATGGATCGCGGCACTATCGATGGCCACATGACTTCCGTCGATGATGCCTTCTTGCTTGCAGCGTGTGACCAGATCCTCAAAAAGTCGCTTGGCCAGGTCTTTACTCGTCAAATCGGCAAATACGCGGCTCAACGTTGCCATGGAAGGAGCCTCCCGATCAAGGCGAAGTCCGCATTGATAGCGAAAACGAAGATCCATATCCAGCCGGCGATGCAGGCCAGTGAACGTACTGATATTCTCTAGCGGAGCTGCAAGCAAAGCCCGAAGAATTCCTTGTCTGCAATGACCGTCAGCGCCTCGGGGGGAACGGCTTCTCAGTTCTTTGGCGTAGGGACGTAGATCAAGAGCGCTGAAAAAGATAGGCAAACGTTCTTTGGATTCAAGTTTTTGCAGTTCCTCGAAGGAAAACAGACTTTCTTGGAGAATATACAAGGTGACTTCCTCCATTCTTGAAGTTTTGGGTTTAGTCACTTGAAAACTTCTCCAAGTTGGGGTGAAGTCCCTTTTTTATCCCTAGAAATCCTTGTGCCATAGGTACTCAGAATTCTGCAAAATGCTCATTTGTAAAGTTGAGGACTATTTAGTTCGAGTGAAACCCCCTTGTCTTGTAAAAAGTTAGTTGCGCTTTTTATTCTTGGTTCTTCAACTTGCAGTTTAATTAACTTATTGTTTTCCATCCTAAATCCCACCTATTGATTATTGCAGGTGAGCTTTCCCTAGGATATAAATCCAAGATAACTGTATCCCGCAGTTTCCAGATTTAAGAGAAATTCATCTGCAAGATTAATATATTGATATACTTAACATAGTGTTACAAACGAAAACGAAAATGAAAATGAACACTATGTCTAGTTGATCTTACTACTAAGTATGAAGAAGGGGATTATAAGTATTGAGAAAAATTCAATGTTCTGTTTGACTTTGATCTAAAAGATTAAATTGTAACATTCTAAAATAGAAGAAATTCCTAAGCTTAGTTATGTTTCGTTCAGAGGCTCTGTTAAGATTTACGGCAACTGCATCCTGAGCTCGGTCATCAGCGTCAACGTATCCATGCCGGCGTGGTTGCCGAGCAGGATGATCGTATACCCGCCGCCGAGCTCCCGGGACATGCCGGTGGCGTAGCCGGTACCGCTGCCATTGTGGAAGACGCGTGTTGTCCCGTTTTCCTGCTGAATCATCCAGCCGTAGCCGTAATTTTTCTCAGAATACGGGGTGAACATTTGGTCGATTGACGCTTGGCTAAGTACGCGTTCCGTTTCAAATGAGGCGATCCACGTCAACATGTCGTTGGCAGTGGAGTATAACGTGCCGGTCCCGGATTGTGAGATATAAGGGCCGGCCGGCGCCCAGAGTTGGTCCCCGGCACTAACGTAGCCCTGAAGGACCGGAATCGAGGGCTTCGCTTCGCCGGTGTCTTTTAAACCCAGCGGCTCCCAAATGCTCTGCTTCAGATATTCCCCATAACTCATCCCCGAGGCTTTCTCGATGATCCCTGCCAGCACGACATAACCGCTGTTGCTGTACATAAATTTGCTGCCCGGTTCACTCAGCAGCGGTTTGGAGCGGATCGCTTCGATGGTATCTTGCAAGGACATGCCCGCAACACGTGGAAAGTTGGGGTTGATGCCGGACAGGTGGGATAGCAGCAGGTGAATAGTAATCCGATCCCCACTAGGAAAACCGGGGAAATACGACTCTAATGTATCGTCTAGGTGAAGCTTTCCCTCCTCCGCGAGCTTCATGACGGCCGCCGCCGTAAACGATTTGGTCAGCGATCCAATGCGCGACTTTTGATCGGCCCGGACGAGCTGGTTATCGCCGTCATATCCGTACCCTTTGCGCAGCAGGATCTGGTCACCTTTAGCAATCATTGCGATGCCGGAGTACTTCTGGGCTTGCAAATAGCGGTCAGCTACCTCGGTTTCCGAAGAACGGATTGTCGCTGCGTCCGGGGTCAAGGCAACGTGCATCGTTCCTGACATTGCCACGGCATCCACCTCAGCCTTCAGCACTTCGGCTAAAGCCCGCAAAGGCACCAAGGTGACGCCGCCTTGATCTAACGAATTTACGCCGATCCGGAGCGGGTTGCCGTTGACGCTGAACAGATCCGTACCCGTGCGGTGCAGGATCGTGTCCCCGTGTACCCGAAGTTCGGCAGCACGTTTCGTAGTATTCCATCGTACTTCTGCACCCAGGTATTCCGCCGCTTCACGCAAAGGGGCATAGGTCACGCCGCGATAAATGAGGGGCTTGGTTGTCCAGGCAACGGATTGCCCCCCTACGGTCACAGTTACGGATTTCCCCGCCTGCGTCTGCGAAGCGGAAGCCACTGGCAGTCCCGGCGATCCGAGGGAAGCCGTCCCAAGGCATACAGATATCATGATGCCGGCCAGGCGGGAAAGTTTTTTTATGCTCATCAATGTTGCTCCTTTTACCGATATAAGAGGTTGGATTTTTTTCTATCACACTAGCAAAAAGTGCCTTAAATTTCAAGCGAATGAGAGAAGCGTCATGCCGCGCAATCTTCCGCGACGGATAGCCTGTCCTCCAGGGCTTGGGGTATGTTACAATAGTCGGTAGAGGTGATCGTGAACGTATGTTTTTGAAACGGATAGAGTTAGCGGGCTTCAAATCGTTCGCCGATAAGACGGAGATGGAATTCGTCCGCGGAATTACCGCCGTGGTTGGACCTAACGGCAGCGGTAAGAGTAACATCTCCGACGGGATCCGCTGGGTGCTCGGGGAGCAAAGCGCCAAGTCGCTGCGCGGCGGGAAGATGGAAGATATCATTTTTGCCGGCAGTGACGCGCGCAAGGCCGTGAATTACAGTGAGGTATCGCTGACATTGGACAACACCGATCAAGCGTTGCCGCTTGACTTCAGCGAAGTGACGGTGACCCGGCGAGTCCATCGCAGCGGCGACAGTGAATACTTCATCAACAAGCAGCCCTGCAGGCTGAAGGATATCACCGAGCTGTTTATGGACACGGGGATCGGGAAGGAAGCGTACTCTATCATCGGGCAGGGCCGGATTGAGGAAATTTTGAGCACACGCTCGGAGGACCGCCGCGGCATTTTTGAAGAGGCTTCGGGGATTGTGAAATACAAGAGCCGCAAACGCGACGCCCGCCGCAAGCTGGATGAAACCGAGCAGAACCTGCTTCGCATCAACGACTTGGTGTCCGAGCTGGAGGATCAGATCGAGCCGCTGAAGGAGCAGTCGGAGAAAGCCCTGAAGTACAAGGAATTGCGTGAGCAATTAAAAAATAAAGAAATTTCGCTATATGTGCATCAGATCGAGCAAATCCATGAATCGTGGAGCGAGGCCAACGCCAAGCTGGCCAAGCTGCAGGAGGAGCAGCTGGCGCTGTCGACCGTTGTTTCCGCGCATGATGCCAAATTGGAGAGCGACCGGCTGGCCCTTCGTCAGGTTGAGGATCAAATCGAACTGCTGCAAAGTCAGCTGCTCGAATACAGCGAAAGCTACGAGAAAAGCGAAGGCTACGGCGAAGTGCTGAAGGAACGCGCTAAAAATCTGACTCAAAATCGCGAGCAGTTGCTTCAATCGCTGGAGATTAGTGAAGAGCGGTTCGCCCAGCGGCAGCAGGAAAAGGAGCAGCTGGCAGCCAAATTCGCCGCAGCGGAGCAGCAGCTTCATGAACTGCGTAATGAGCTGGCGGCCGAAGAGGCGAAGCTGATCGGGGTGACCGGCGGCATCAGCCAAGCGCAGGAGGACGGCCTGAAAGGCCAACTGCTGGACATCATGAACCAGATGGCGCAAGCGCGCAACGAGATCCATTATGCTGAACAGCAGAAGGAAAGCGTGAAACGCCGGATGGAACGCGCGGAAGAGGAAGGCGTCAAATGGACGGAGGAGCTGGAACGGCTCAAAGCGCGCAAGGCTGAACTGGAGAAGGTGCTAGACAAGCTGGGCAAAGAGATTGCCGATTTGCGCGGACAGTACATCCAGGAAAGCGAACGGGTGAATTCGCTGCAGAAGCTTGTGGAAGAAAGCCAAAGCAACATCCGCAAGTGGGAACAGAAGCGCGAAGCGTTGGTTTCCCGCCGCGACACGATGAAGGAGATGGAGGACGACTACGACGGGTTTGTCTTGGGCGTTAAGGAAGTGCTCAAGGCGGCCAAACGGTCGACGTTGTCCGGTGTCCACGGTGCTGTCGCGGAGCTGATTCGGGTGCCGGAGAAGCTTGAAGTCGCCGTAGAGACGGCGCTAGGCGCTGCGATGCAGCATATCGTCATGGAAAACGAAGCGGTGTCGCGGCAGGCGATCGCCTTTCTGAAGCAGCGGCAGCTGGGCCGAGCGACCTTCCTTCCGCTCGACGTAATTCGTCCGCGCCAGATTTCCGCAGCGGACAAACGTCTACTGGAGGAAGCGGACGGATTCATCGGCATTGGAGCCGATCTGGTGGGCTACGAGCCGAGGTATGAGAACATTGTCGGCAGCTTGCTCGGTAATGTCGTCTTTGCCAGCGATCTGGAGCGGGCGAACAAAATGGCCGCACGGCTGCAATACCGCTTCCGGATCGTGACGCTGGAAGGCGATGTCGTGAATGCCGGCGGTTCGATGACCGGGGGCAGCCAGCATCGCAAGAACAGCAACCTGCTGGGGCGTAAACGCCAGCTCGACCAGCTTGCCGGCGATATTCGCGAAAGCGAGGAAATGCTGGACAAGCTGCGCAAAGGGTTGGCAGACGTACGCAGTCAGCTGGCCAAGGCCGAAAGCGAGTTAACGCGACTGCGGGAAGCCGGCGATGCCAAACGGGTAGAGGAGCAAGAATGCGCCGGTGATTTGAAACAGATCGACCACGAATGGCGCCGTGTCTCCGAGCAGTTTGAGCTCTATGGCCAGGAGAAAGGCCACTACCTGAAAGAGCTCGAGGAGCTTGAAGCGACAAAGACCGCGGCGGAAGCGCGACTCGTTGAGCTGGAGAAAGAAGAGCAAACGGTGCAGCAGTCGATCCGGGCAGCCGAGTTCGCGCGTAAAGCTAGCGAATCGGCCAAGGAGGAGCTGCAGGATTTGCTGACCGGGCTCAAGGTCCGGGAAGGCAAGCTGGATCAGGAATGCCAGTCGCTGCGTGAGCAGCTGCGCCGCGCGGAGGAAGAGTTCAAGGTGCAGGAGCGTGAGCTGGGGCAGACCCGCACGATCCTGCAGTCGATTGAAGCGGACCTGAAGCAAAACGAGGAGCAGACCGTGAAGCAACGGGAAGAGCTCAACGACTTTAAGCTGAAGAAGGAACGGGCCAGCGAACAGCTGGAGCTGGAACGCGCTTCGCGCGCCGTGCTTGTGAAGAAGCTGGAGGAAGGCGAAAGCGAAACGAAAGAGCAGCGGCTTGGGCTCAAGGCCGTAGAGGAGCAGTTGCGCCAGACAGAAATCCAGGCGAACCGCCTCGACGTGGAGCTGGATAACATTCTGCGCAAGCTGTCTGAGGATTACGAGCTGAGCTACGAGCTGGCGAAGCAGCGTTACGCCGTGCCGGAGGATGTGCCGCAGACCCAGGCCGACGTGAAGGAGCTGAAGCGGCAGATCACGTTGCTTGGGGAAGTGAATCTCGGCGCGATCGAGGAATACAACCGCGTGTCGGAACGTTATCAGTTCCTCAGCGAGCAGAAGAATGATCTCGTCGAAGCGAAAACGACGTTGTACCAGGTAATCCGCGAAATGGACGAGGAGATGTCCAAACGCTTCAAAACGACGTTTGACGCCATTCGCCGCGAATTTGTGATCGTCTTCTCGAAGCTGTTCGGCGGCGGGCGGGCGGATTTGATCTTGGTCGATCCGGACAACCTGCTGGACACAGGGATCGATGTGGTGGCTCAGCCGCCGGGCAAGAAGCTGCAAAACCTGCAGCTGCTCTCCGGCGGGGAGCGGGCATTAACAGCGATGGCGCTGCTGTTTGCGATTTTGCAGGTGAAGCCGGTGCCGTTCTGCGTGCTCGACGAGGTCGAGGCGGCGCTGGACGAAGCCAACGTGGTCCGTTTTGCCCAGTACTTGCGCGAATTTTCGGAGCAAACCCAGTTTATCGTGGTGACTCACCGCAAAGGCACGATGGAAGAAGCCGACGTGCTGTACGGGGTGACCATGGAGGAAGGCGGCGTATCCAAGCTCGTGTCGGTGAAGCTGGAGGACGAAGAGACGGTCGAAATCGCTTAAGCGAACAAAACATGTTTAATACAACTTACGGTGGCTTGGGGGTCAAGATGACAGCTTGGCTCTCCTGCCACGTTTTTGTGTCTACGTGGTCCGGGAAAATTGCTTGGGCCTCTGCCGTATGAGATAATTGAGTTCGAAGTGATGAAGGAGGATATATTCCTATGAGTTTCTTTAAGAAACTGAAAGAGAGCATTGCATCTAAAACGGAATCCGTAACGAAACAGTTCCGGGACGGGCTGGAGAAAAGCCGGAAAGGCTTTGTTGAAAAAGTGACCGAGCTCGTAACCCGGCGCAAAAAAATCGATGAGGAATTTTTTGAAGAGTTGGAGGAAATTTTGATTGGCGCCGACGTTGGCGTGAACACGGTTATGAAGCTGATCGATGATCTTCGCGCCGAAGTAAAGCAGCGCCGGATCGAAGACGCTTCGGAGCTGCAGCCGCTGCTCTCCGAGAAGCTAGTTGAGCTGCTCCGCGGAGACGAGGACAGCGAAATGCATTTGAACCCGGACGGGATCAGCGTTATTTTGTTCGTAGGCGTTAACGGCGTCGGCAAAACGACGACGATTGGCAAGCTGGCCCATTACTATAAGCAGCAGGGCAAAAAGGTGATTCTCGCCGCAGGCGATACCTTCCGTGCAGGGGCGATTGAGCAGCTCGAAGTTTGGGGTAAACGCGTTGGAGTTGATGTCATCAAGCAACAAGCCGGTTCGGATCCGGCAGCGGTGATGTTCGACGCGGTTCAAGCCGCCAAGCAGCGTGGGGCCGATATTCTGCTGTGCGATACCGCGGGACGGCTGCAGAACAAGTCGAACCTGATGGAGGAGCTGAACAAGATTTACCGCGTCATCCAGCGCGAAATTCCAGGCGCTCCGCATGAGGTGCTGATGGTGCTTGATGCAACAACAGGGCAAAACGCGCTTAGCCAAGCCAAGCTGTTTGGCGAGAAGAGCGGCGTGACCGGTCTCGTGCTCACGAAGCTGGATGGCACGGCCAAAGGCGGTATTGTCATCGCCATCCGTCAAGAGCTCAGCCTTCCGGTGAAATTCGTTGGACTAGGCGAGAAGATGGAAGATCTCCAAAAATTCGATTCCGAGCAATTCGTGCATGGGTTGTTTGCCGGCTTGATTGCTGAGGAGGAAGAAGCTGAAGGGGAACCCAATGAGGCTTAATTGGGCAAGTCCCAGTAACACATTGCGGGGTTCCTTCGTATGATGCTCATAGGCAAACGCCCGGCAAGACAAACTAATCAAGAGAATTTTAGGAGGTGACAGGATGGCCAATACACATACGTATGACCGCCGTGAGGAAATTGCCAACGCGATCACTCACGGCATCGGCGCCTTGCTCAGTGTAGCAGGATTAGTGCTGTTGATCGTTTTTTCCAGCATGAAGGGCACAGCTTGGCACGTTGTCAGCTTTACAATATATGGTGCAAGCATGCTGCTGTTATACCTGTGCTCGACCCTCGTGCACAGCTTCAAGGAAGGGAAACTGAAGGATTTGTTCGAATTTTTCGATCATTCCTCGATTTACATTTACATCGCGGGGACGTATACCCCGTTTCTGCTGGTAGCCGTTAGGGGACCGCTCGGCTGGAGCCTGTTCGGTACTGTTTGGGGGATCGCGCTGCTAGGCGTTGTGTTTAAAGCCTTTTTCGTCAAAAGATTCCTGTTCATGTCGACGTTTTTCTACTTGATTATGGGCTGGTTAATCGTGATCGCCTGGGGTCCGCTGACTGCAGCGATGCCGCATCAAGGGATTGTCCTGTTAGTTGCAGGCGGGCTGTCGTATACGCTGGGAACGATCTTTTATGTCTGGCGGGGATTTCCTTATCACCATGCGATCTGGCATCTGTTCGTCCTCGGCGGCAGCGTAACGCATTTCTTTGCGATCTTGCTGTATCTCTTGCCAAATCATTAAGAAGCTGAAGCGTCAAGCCGCTTTCCGAAGCATCGGGAGCGGCTTTTTTGCATCAAAATGCGTCTCTGGCTATGTTCAAAACTGATGTTAAGGAAAAGTGCTTGACATCCATCTCGGCATTCGGTATCATAGGAAAAGTTGATGCCTGTAAAGTGTTTTTCCTTGACGGAGGGGGTGCCCAGATGAGTCAGGAGAATAGGCTGGAGAAGACAAACCGGATCAACCTTTTGTTTGACTTCTATGAAGCGCTGCTGACGGAGAAGCAGCAGACGTTCTTGAAATATTATTTTCTCGATGATTTCTCGCTGGGCGAAATTGCCGCTGAGTTCGAGATCAGCCGTCAGGCGGTATATGAACATATTAAACGGGCGGAAGGCATGCTGGAGACGTACGAGGAGAAGCTGGGCCTGCTGAAGAAGCACGAAGCGCGGAGCCACGTGTTGTCCCAATTAGGGCAGCTGGTCGAAGCCAGCGACATGTCCCCGTTACATAAAGAAACGGCAAGAAATTTGCTTCGCGAGGCGGAGCAATTGTAAGATGACTATAGGAATACGGAACGATCTTATAGAGATGGAGGTGACGAGGTATGGCATTTGAAGGTTTGACAAGCCGTTTGCAGAGCGTATTCAGTAAGCTTCGCGGTAAAGGGAAAGTGTCCGAGGACGATGTAAACGAAGCGATGCGTGAGGTTCGACTCGCTTTGCTGGAAGCGGACGTCAACTTTAAAGTCGTCAAGGAATTCATCGCGAAGGTGAAGGAGAAGGCGATCGGCAAAGAGGTCATGGACAGCTTTACGCCGGGCATGGTCATCATCGATATCGTCAACAAAGAGCTGACCGAGCTGATGGGCGGAAGCCAAGCTAAGCTGGCTCGCAGCAATCGGCCGCCAACAGTCGTGATGATGGCGGGTCTGCAAGGGGCCGGTAAGACAACAACATCGGCGAAGCTGGCCAAGCTGCTGCTGAAGGAAAATCACCGGCCGCTGTTGGTTGCAGGGGACATTTACCGTCCGGCGGCAATCAAGCAGCTGCAGGTGCTCGGCGAGCAGATTAAAGTGCCGGTGTTTACGTTGCCAGAGGGCAACAGCCCGGTTGAAATTGCCCGTCAGGCGTTGCAGCATGCGAAGGATAACGGCAACGACTATGTCTTGATCGATACCGCAGGCCGGCTGCATGTGGACGAAGAACTGATGGAGGAGCTGCGGCAAATCCATGAGGTGACGAACCCGGACGAGGTCTTGCTCGTGGTGGATGCCATGACAGGTCAGGACGCGGTTAACGTTGCGGAGAGCTTCAATCAGCAGCTGACGCTCACCGGGGTCGTGTTGACTAAGCTTGACGGCGATACCCGCGGCGGTGCAGCGTTGTCGGTTAAGGCGGTCACCGGCTGCCCGATCAAGTTCGCTGCGTTGGGCGAGAAGATCGATGCGCTGGAGCCGTTCCATCCGGAACGGATGGCGTCGCGGATTCTGGGCATGGGCGACATGCTGTCGTTGATTGAGAAAGCTCAGGCCAACATTGACGCGGAAAAAGCGAAGGAAATGGAACGGAAAATGCGCAATGCAGAGTTTACGTTCGAGGATTTCCTGGAGCAAATGGAGCAAGTGAAGAAGCTGGGCCCGCTGGATCAGCTTATGGACATGATTCCTGGCATGGGCAAGATGAAGCAGATGCAGAACGTCAAGGTGGACGAGAAGCAAATGAGCCGGGTTGAGGCCATCGTGCATTCGATGACCAAAGAGGAGAAGCAAAATCCCGATATGATCAATCACAGCCGGCGCAAGCGGATCGCCGCAGGCAGCGGAACCACACTCGCCGACGTCAATCGCTTGATCAAGCAATTTGACGAGATGCGCCGTGTGATGAAGCAGTTCTCCGACATGATGGGGCCGAAAGGCAAAGGCAACAAAATGTTGAAGCAATTAAGCAAGGCCGGTAAAGGGATGAGATTCCCTTTCCGTTAATCTAAATGCAAGGTTCATTCTTAAAAGGAGGTGAATTTCGTGGCAGTTCGTATTCGTTTGAAACGTATTGGTGCTCATAAAGCTCCTTTCTACCGTATCGTGGTTTCGAATTCCCGTTCCCCGCGTGACGGTCGTTTTATCGAGGAGATTGGTTACTACAATCCGGTTGCAGAGCCGGCTGTAGTTAACATCGATGAAGAGAAAGCGTTGAAATGGCTCCAAGACGGTGCACAAGCATCCGATACCGTTCGCAATCTGCTGAGCAAAGCAGGCGTTATGAAGAAATTCCATGAGCTTAGACAGCAGAAATAATTGCTGATTCGGAGGGTCGTAAATGGAACAATTAGTCGGCGTTATTGCGAAGGCTCTTGTTGATCATCCGGACGACGTGCGCGTAGATGTCGTGGAGAAGGACCATCTGATTGTGTATGAGCTTTCCGTACATCCCGACGATGTAGGGAAGGTCATTGGCAAGCAGGGGAGAATCGCCAAGGCGCTGCGCACCGTCGTAGCATCGGCAGCGGTCAAGATGGATAAGCGGGTCACCGTGGATATCATGTCTTGAACGTTAACTTCATAATGATAGACGAAACCGGGTTAGGATGTTTGTCCTAGCCCTTTTTCGTACATGCTGAAGCAGAAGGATCCTGGCAGTTGGGACAAGCTGCGAGTATGATGAGGAGATAGCACTTGGGAGGTTAATATGTCGGATTCATTGTTATCGGTAGGCAAAATCGTAAATACGCACGGGATACGTGGGGAGCTTCGCGTGCTGCTGCAGACGGACTTTCCGGAGGTGCGCTTCGCACCGAAGAGCCGGCTTCTGATTGTTCATCCCGAAACGGGGGAACGGCTGGAGGTCACCGTGCAATCGGCGCGGCCGTACAAACAGATGTATATTGTTAAATTTGCCGAATTCTCCAATATCAACGATGTGGAACGGTTTAAAGGCCGCGACTTGAAGGTGAGCAAGGCGGAATCGGTTGAGCTTCCGGAGAACGAATATTATTTCCATGAAATCATCGGCTGCAGCGTGGTTTCCGATGAGGGGGAAGAGTTGGGTGAAATCGTGGAGATTCTGCGGCCCGGCGCGAATGATGTATGGGTTGCCAAGCTGCCAAATGGCAAGCAGCTGCTGCTTCCGGTCATTGATGACGTGGTGTTGGACGTCAATGTGAAGGAGAAAATCGTTACTGTGCATTTGATGGAAGGACTGTTGTAGGATGCGCGTCGATGTGTTGACCTTGTTTCCTGAAATGTTCGCCGGCGTATTTGGCAGCAGCATCCTCGGCAAAGCTCAGGACAAGGGGATTGTGTCCTTCAACGCCATTAACTTCCGGGACTATGCAGGCAATAAACATGGAACCGTTGATGATACGCCTTATGGCGGCGGCGGGGGCATGGTGCTGAAACCGGAGCCGATTTTTCGTGCGGTTGAAGATTTGCTTGGACGGCAGGTTGATGGGGATACCGGAGATTCGGCGGAACATCCGGCAGTTGCCGCAGAACCTGACCTGGCGGCTAACCCTTCCGTTCGCCCGCCCCGCATTATCTTGATGTGTCCGCAAGGCGAGACGTTTACGCAGAAGAAGGCGGAAGAATTAGCCCAGGAAGATCACTTGATTTTTATTTGCGGGCATTATGAAGGTTACGATGAACGGATTCGCCAACACTTGGTCACCGACGAGTTATCGATTGGCGATTATGTACTGACCGGGGGCGAGCTGCCAGCGATGGTGGTCATCGACAGCGTGACGCGCCTGTTGCCTGGGGTGTTAGGCAATGAAACAAGCGCGATCACCGATTCGTTTAGCACCGGGTTGCTGGAATATCCGCATTACACACGCCCGGTTGAGTTTCGCGGATGGAGAGTGCCAGATATTCTGCTCAGTGGACATCATGCCAATGTCGATGAATGGCGGCGCAAGGAAGCGTTACGGCGGACGTGGGAACGACGGCCCGATCTGCTCGAAAAGGTGGAGTTATCTCCCAAGGACTTGCGTTGGCTCGAAGAAATCAAAGCTAGTCATCCGAAAGAGAAGGAGTAAGTAACTTCTCCATGTCTGTGTCCGATGTGACCGTCAAGCGGTTCAAAGCCATTAGCCGGTCACCGGGCTTGACAAAGCCTTGGCGAACGGTGAAAGCCATGCGGTAGCCGTTCTCCTGCAGCTCATAGATCATCTGCCGGGATTTCTCGCCATACGGGTATGCAAAGTACGGAGAGTCAACCCCGGTTTCTTTCATCTTGTCGATATCGGCCTGAATTAACTTAGAGTCTAGCCCTGCGGATGACGGAACTCCGCATTTTTGGAAGCCTTTGTAATGCAAATTATACGTGTGGCTGTGGAACTCGAATACATCGCGCGCCGCGTGGATTTCTTCTTTTGAAAGATATGTTTTCTTCGTCGGATCGAAGGTTTGAGTTTCTGCTTCGATTTTACTGCCGATGACAAAGATAGCTGCTTTGAATCCATAGTTTTTGAGAATGGGATAAGCATAAATATAGTTATTTTGATAGCCGTCATCGAAGGTAATGACCACGCTCTTGGCCGGCAGGGAGATCTGCCCTCTGACGTATTGTTCAAGTTCGCTTAAAGAGGCTGTATAATACCCTTGCTCATGCAGATAGGCCATCTCAGCTTCAAAAGCCTCAAGATTGATAATCGACTTGTTGCCAGGCTCTTGATTGTATTGCTTTGGAGTGATGTAATGATACATCAGTACGGGCACTTGCTCGGCGGTGCCTGGGGCAACCGCAAAGTCCATCGGCAGGGTTGGATATTCCTCATGCTTCGTATGGCTTGAAGTAAACACCTTCGTTTTCACCATATCCCAAGAGGTGCAAGCCTTACGGGCCAAAACCGTATTCGGGTGGGTCACTGCGGCCGAATACACTAGAATCGAAATTGCTGCGAAAAATAGTACATACCTCGCTAATCTTCTGCTCATTTCTCCACAAACTCCTATTTTCTCTAATAGATCTATTTTATTTGTTCTCTCTATAAAAGTGGTTACGATTTCTTATCCATAGGTACAAACGAAAAACCCCCGGTAGAGTTACCGAGGGGGATGTCTAAATAGATGTTTCGTTTTATTCAACGATGTATCCAGCGGCGATGACGTCTTTTTTGCTTAATACAATCGATCCCAGCTCTTTCTTGATCGTGATCAAGTGAGAACCGTTTGTAATGATGGAAGTTGTTTCTCCATCCTTAAGGTTTGCGGCATTTAAGCTAAATGCGGTAGTGCCCGAAGCTCGAACGACGTATACATCAGGGTTCTCTTCTGATTTTGAAGCAGAGAGGCGTGGATTTGCAGCGATTAAATCGGATAAGGTGATCCATTCCTTCTTTGAACTGAATGAAATGGTTTTGGTCGCACCGTTATAGGTTGTGTCGTAATTAAACAAGCTTGCGGCCTCACGAATCGGAACATAGGTCGTTCCATTAAAGACCAGCGCATCCGCCGTCAGCTTGGTTTGCCCATTCACCACAAAATTGAAGTATTTAATGGTCGCTTTGACCGTTTTTACTGCAGGGGCTGCCCCTGCCACGGATGCCGTACCGATTAAGGCGCTAGCTGCAACCGCGAGTACGATTTTTTTCATGAGAAGTTTCCTCCTATCGTTTATCGTCCTTTAAAAATATTACATAGAAGCTTATCTAATGATATAGGTTTTGTGGGTTATTTTACGGGGAGGTGATCAGACAAAGGGACTAGCCCTAATAGAGAGAGAATAGGTCTTAGGCTTGCGTCTAAACTCTTGCGAGCGTGCGCGGCTATCGCTTATAATGGTAATACGCGATTGACATCCGGTTAACGTTGAACGGCAAATCGTTAACCTTTATATGTGATTATCGGGGTATGGCGCAGTCAGGTAGCGCGCACCCTTGGGGTGGGTGAGGCCGTGGGTTCGAATCCCGCTACTCCGATCTTTAGCAAACCGAAGGAACAGGCAAATTTCAATTGAATTTTGCCTGTTCCTTTTTTATACCGCGCAAGCTATCAAGACAGTTGCCTCAAACCGTTAGTCGCCCATACCGTTCGTCCACTGTTCTCATACTATGCATTAGCTTGCATAAGGAAGGGGAACAAGGGAATGGAAGAGATATATTATAATTGCTTACGATGCATGGGGAAGCGTGTTCGGATTTTAACCCGTGATGGGGCTGTACACGAAGGCACGATTGTGAAGGTTGACCGGAACAACGTATATTTAAAAAGATCGGGGAAAGGCCGGGCTCGAATCTCGGCATTTTATCCGCCCTACTATGGTGGCTACGGGTACGGTCCTTATGGAGCGGCCGACGAAATTTTGACGCTGAGCCTGTTCACGCTCTTGGCGATTGCTTTAATTTAAGGTTAAAACGTTCGCCTCCAAGGGATTGGAGGCATTTTTTTGTTCAAAATCGGATAGGATAAATTTAAGGATATCCCCTGATAACCCTTGCCTTGTTAACCTTATATTTTTCTTGCGAAGCCTATGAGATTATGGTACAATTCAATTTGTTGTGAATTCGGTGGTCCGCTGCGGATGATGAAGAAGAACAAGAGGTTCTTTGGAAGAGGCATGAACACCTGAGTGGAAGGAGGGAGTCCTAGATGAATATCGTACAAGCGATTACGCAAGAACAGCTTCGCAAGGATATTCCGAGCTTTCGTCCTGGTGACACTTTGAAAGTGTACGTTAAGGTTATCGAGGGATCTCGTGAACGCGTCCAATTGTTCGAAGGTGTTGTGATTAAGCGTCGTGGCGGCGGAATTAGCGAAACTTTTACGGTTCGTAAAATTTCGAACGGTGTAGGCGTGGAAAGAACTTTCCCGCTTCATTCCCCGAAAATCGATAAAATCGAAGTGGCTCGCCGTGGTAAAGTGCGTCGTGCGAAGTTGTATTATCTTCGTGAACTTCGCGGTAAAGCAGCGAGAATTAAAGAAGTACGTCGTTAATTTTCCGTTAACGAAGAGGGGGCTTGTATCCAATCAAGCCCCTTTGCTTTTTCTTCGGGAAGTTTCGAGATTCACTACCTCCAGTACATATTTTATGAGATAAGGAGAGGTCACGATCCATGGAGAAGCATGAACGTCAGGGTTATCCGGAGGTTTCGCCGTCTTCCGGACGGGTGGAGCAGTCGCCAGACGGGCCAGGAGCGGTGCAAACGCCGCCTGCGGGCAAGAAGGAAAAAAGCGAGGCGTTGGAGTGGCTGAAAGCTATCGCCATCGCCATTGTGTTGGTTCTCCTGATTCGTTGGCTTTTCTTTGCTCCGTTTATTGTCGACGGCCCGTCGATGCAACCAAACTTTCATACGGGGGAACGGATCATCGTTAACAAGATCATTTACGATATCCGCGCTCCAAAACACGGTGAAGTCATTGTTTTCCACGTTCCGTCGGAAGGCCGGGATTTCATCAAACGGGTCATCGGCGTCCCTGGAGATACCGTCCAAGTGGAAGGGGATACGGTGACGGTCAACGGGAAGGTTGTAGATGAAACATACATTAAAGATGTTGTGGTAGAGAAGCATAATAATAACGAGCTGTACAATACGGAGGCGAATTTTCCGAACGAGCTGGTTCCGGATGGAACGGTGCCGGAAGGATACGTATTTGTACTGGGGGATAACCGCTCGAATAGTACGGACAGCCGACGGATCGGTTACGTACCATATAAAGACATCGTAGGTCGGGCAGATTTGGTGTTCTGGCCGCTGTCGGACCTGAAGTTGATCCGACACTAGATGCTGGGAAAGTAGAATGGGAGAAACGTGAGAGAAGGCGCGTTCTTGGGACAGTGAGGTGAAGGTATATGACAATTCAATGGTTTCCCGGCCACATGACCAAGGCACGCCGGCAAATCCAAGAGAAGCTGAAGCTGATCGATGTGGTCATCGAGCTCCTTGACGCGAGGTTGCCTCTGTCGAGCCGAAATCCGATGATCGATGAGATTTTGCAAGGCAAGCCGCGCTTGATTGTTTTGAATAAATCCGATTTGGCCGATCCTGCGGTGACGCGGCAGTGGATCGCTTATTTTAAGGAAGAAGGGCATCTGGCCGTTGAAGCCGACGCGGCAAGCGGGCAAGGCCTAAAGGAAATTCCCCGCTTGGCCAAGGAGCTGCTGAAGGAGCGGATCGAGAAGCAAATCGCCAAAGGTATCAAGCCTCGGGCGGTTCGCGCTTTAATTGTCGGAATCCCAAATGTCGGGAAATCCACGCTGATTAATGGTTTAGCGGGTCGTAAAATTGCGGCGACCGGCGACAGACCCGGCGTCACCAAAGGTCAGCAATGGATTAAGGTAGGGACGGAGATGGAGTTGCTCGACACGCCGGGCATTTTGTGGCCGAAGTTTGAAGATCAGAACGTCGGCTACCGACTGGCTGTAACCGGAGCGATCCGCGAAGAGATTTTGAATGTGGAAGACATCGCTTTTTTTGCCGTAAAATATTTAGTTCGGTATTACTGGGAACCGTTCAAAGAACGGTTTGAACTGGATCAACCGCCGAGAGACTTCGACGATCCGGACGAAATCGTTGCGATCATGGAAGCAGTGGGGCGAAAACGCGGTTGCCTTATCAGCGGTGGACGCGTGGATTTGGAGAAAGCATCGGGGATATTGCTTCGCGAATTGAGAGCCGGCAAGCTGGGCCGATATTCGTTAGAATCCCCCTATTAATAAATGCATGCCGCTGGCAGTTTGAAGTTTCTACTTCAGATTGTCGGCGGCTTGTTTTTTTAGCGAAAGGCTGTAGAATCGAAATAGGATTGCCGATAAAATAAGGGAAGCATCGTAAAACATAGATGAAACCGATAGGATGATGGATGCGCTCCAGGCGTGGAACCCTCATTTTCGCATCTAGAGAAAGAGAACAACATAGAACAGCTCACCACGGGGGGAGTTTCGCGAGTAAAGGGAGGCATTATGGAAGATTTATTAAAATATGAGCGCGAGTATTGGCAAGCGGGATATTCGCATATTGCGGGGATCGATGAAGTGGGCAGAGGCTGCTTGTTTGGAGATGTGGTTGCCGCTGCGGTCATTTTGCCGCAAGGACTCGTGCTGGAAGATGTGAACGATTCGAAGAAATTAAGCGCCAAGAAGCGGGAGAAGCTATATGATCTCATCATGGAACAGGCGATTGCCGTGGGGATCGGATCCGTGGATGCGGCGACCATTGACCAAATCAATATTAAGCAGGCGACAAGGCGGGCGATGAAGCAGGCGGTAGAACAACTGTCGATTCAGCCGGAATATCTGCTCATCGATGCAGAGAAGGTGGATGTGCCCATTCCCCAACTTTCAGTGATCAAAGGGGATGCCACCAGTCAGTCGATCGCGGCCGCTTCGATCGTTGCCAAGGTGACTCGGGACCGTTTGTGCCAAGGCGAATGGGATGCACGATATCCGGAATACGGAATCGCCGTACATAAAGGTTATGCAACCAAGCTGCACCGTGAACAGCTTCTGGCATTGGGGCCAACGCCCATGCATCGCAAGAGCTTTATGCGCAATTTGTTCGTTGAAGAACAAACTTTGTTTTAACCGGCCTTTCTTACCCGCTCTCGATGGAGGCGGGTTTTCCATATCTTCAATCCAGTCTAAGGGGGGAGCTTATGAATATCGGACCGCTGCTGCGCAGTATGATGGGGGACGTTCGTTCCGGGGAAGCGAAATCGCTGGAACTCAAGACGGGGCAAGTGGTCCGCGGCACGGTGTTGTCCGTCTCCGATGATGGGCAAGTGGCCGTCATTCAGGTCCAAGGTGTGAAGCTTCACGCTGCCTTGGAGACGCCGATGCGTCCAGGAGAAACGACGCTCCTGCAGGTGCAGCCGGAATCGAAGGACGGACTCGCGGTCTTGAAGCCAATTTCCGCAGACCCGGGGACTGTCCTGTCTCCTGCTTCTCTCGCCAAGGCGCTCGAATCGCTGGGACTTGAGAATTCGCCGGCGAACCGGGAATTCCTGCAGATGATGCAGAAAAACGGAATTCCATTAACACGGGAAAATTTTGCGCTCCTGCAAAAGGTCTCCGGGCTAAAGCCGGCTGGAGTACCATTGTCGGAGTGGATTCAGGCGGCGGGTATCGCCTTTGGACGGGGACTTCCGATCACCGGTGAAACGGTAGCGGGGCTGCATCAAGCTGTTTTTGGCCCTCCGCTGCACGTCCTGCTGTCCTCGCTGGAGGAGCAGATCGCCAGCTTTTTGCGCCAATTGGGGCCGGAGATGACCGGGAACGGGGGGCAACCCCGCTCAGGCCCGGCAGCGGCTGGCTCATCGGCTCAGACAGGGCAATCGGCATCTCCTTTGCCAGCGGGAGACACCGCGGCTCCTGCATCGTCCGGGGCGAATGCCGGGACAGCCGCCGGAGGGGCGGCCCAACCAGGTGCGCTGCCGAACGGCGGAGCAGCTCCGCCGAATCAGGCGGCGGGGCTGATGCAGTTAGCCCGGCAGGGCGCTTATGCGGTCGGCTCGGACGGACCGCCATCCC
>NZ_JAWDJI010000082.1:0-4775 GCF_032465655.1 Paenibacillus sp. 3LSP
GCTGAACGAATACGAGTTCCCAGGCGATGACACTCCAATCATCCGCGGTTCGGCTTACCGAGCGGAAGTCCGGCTGGCCGGGGCGGACGGCACTCGCAGCGTGCCGATCGCGGACTTCATCACCGGGCCGAAGGCGACCCAGCTCCGCGAACGCGAGCTGATCACGTCGCTGTTCATTCCGGCCCGGGTGCTCGAGGTGCCGCAGGTGTTTCTGCGGCACGATCAGCGTACGGCCACCGATATCTCGATCGTCTCCGTCGCCTTGCTGCTGCAAGGCAAAGGCCATGAGATCGAGTGGGGGACGGCCGCCGTGGGCGCAGCCGCGCCGAAGCCGTTCACGCTGAGCGCGGAGGAAGAAGAGCGGTGGAGCGGCGAACTTACCGCCGCTAAGCTGGACGAGCTCAGCGCGTTGTACGTGCAGCACAGCTCGCCAATTACGGATGTGCGCGCCAGCGCGGAGTATCGCCGCGCCTTAGTAGGGACTTATATCAAGCGGGTCGCGAACGCTTTGCTACCGAACGGCCTGTAACGAAGGGGAGAGGAGCATCACCATGGCAGGGACAACCTTAAAGATCGCCATGTCAGAGAGCGATCGTACCTTAAAATTGCTCAGCGGCGCCAAACCGCTGCCGGGCTTTAAGCTCGACGTGCAGCGGGAGTCGATTGAAGATATTTTTGTGAACCAAATTTCCCAGGCGTCGTATGACGTATCCGAACTGTCGCTGGCCTCCTACCTGATTGCCAAAGGCGGAGGAGATACGCGGTTAACGGCCATCCCGGTATTTCTGTCCCGGTCATTCCGACATAATGCGATTTATGTCCGTTCGGACAGTCCATATACGCATCCTTCCGAGCTTAAAGGCAAGCGGTTCGGTTTTCCCGAATATCAAATGACCGCGGCTGTCTGGGTCCGGGGCATGTTCCGGCATGAATGGGGGATCGCCACTGACGAGATGGAATGGTTTACGTTCCGTCCAGAGCGGGTGCCGGTGAAGACACCGGCAACGCTGGTGGAGGGCGATATTTTTGAAGCGCTGGCGGAAGGGAAAGTGGATGCGATCATGACGGCCCGGCGCCCGCCGGCCAAGCTGTTCCCTGCTTCGGGCGAAGGCGGCGTGCTGCGCCGGTTAATCCCAGACGTATGGAACGTCGAGCGGGAGTATTACGGGCGTACGGGGATTTTCCCAATTATGCACTTGGTTTCGCTGAAGGCAACCACCGTAGAGCAGTTCCCGGAACTGCCCAAGCAGCTGTATGAGCTGATGCGGGAGATCAAAGATGAAGGGATCACCGAGCTGCTGGAGACGATTCGCAACGCAACCTCCAATCCGTTTGTCTGGGAATCGGCTGAAGCCTCGGCCAAGCTGATGAACGGGGATATGTGGCCTTACGGAGTTGCGGCGAACTGGCCGCAGATCGAGACGTTTATTTCTTATCTTCAGGAGGACGGCCTGCTGGACCGCAGCTTCACACCGCAGGAAGTGTTCCATGCCTCCGTCCAAAACACATAAGCATTTGTAAAAGGAAGAAGGTGCTGCCTCATGAACGGCGGACATAACCATAACCTTAACTCTAGTTTGACGTTAACGATTAACGGCGAGGACGTGACCTGGAACGGAGAGCCAACCGCTTCGCTGGCGGACGTCATCCGTGAAGGACAAGGCCTGACAGGGACAAAGATCGGCTGTCGGACCGGCGAATGCGGGGCTTGTACCGTGCTGCTGGACGGCCAACCGGTCGTCTCTTGCCTGGTGCCGGTCGCTTCCGCCCAAGGGCAATCGGTGGAAACGATCGAAGGCTTAGCCCGACATCCGGAGTTCCGGGAGCTGGAGCAAGCGATGCAGGAATATGGCGGCGTACAGTGCGGTTTTTGCACGCCGGGGATTATGATGTCCACTTGGGCTTGGCTGCAAAATCCCGATTTGTTCGGCGGCGACATCGGCGCGGCGCTGAAGAACAACCTGTGCCGCTGCACCGGTTATCGCGGCATTATGGAAGCGGCGGAGCACGTCCTGGCCTCGAAAGGAGCCGTGCGATGACGACAAACAGCCAACAGCAAGCTAGCAAATCGCAAGACGCCAAGGTCATGAACCCGGCTGACCCGAATCCTTCGGCTCGGCAAGGGAATCCGACGTTAAAGCAGAAGCCGCTGGATTTGAAGTCCAAGCTGGAAGGGCAGACCCGTTACTTGCACGATCTGAATTTTCCGGGGCAGCTCGTTGGCGCGATTTACCGCAGCCCATTGGCCCATGCGCGGATCAAACGGATTAACGTGGACAAAGCACGCCAGGTGGAAGGCGTACATACTGTTATCACGGCAGACGACGTGCCTAACCATAAATATGGGCCGACCAAATTCAAAGACTGGAACATTCTCGCCCGCGATCGTGTGCTCTTCATCGGTGACGAAATCGCTGCTGTTGCGGCTGAGACGAAAGAAGCAGCCGAGCAAGCCTTGGCCTTGATTGAGGTGGAGCTAGAGCCTCTGAAAGGCGTATTTGACCCCGAAGCAGCGATGGCTCCCGGTGCTCCTCAGATTCATGAGGACGTGGAGCTGAACCGACCGATGAAGGTAGATGTCTCGCGCGGTGATGTGGAAGCCGGGAAGCAGAAGGCGGCCGTCGTCAAAGGCGGGCGTTACATCTCGAACCGCATTTATCAGGGGCATTTGGAGCCGGTTGGGGCGATCGCGCACTGGTCGGAGGAAGAGGGCATCACCATTTGGGCGCCTTCCCACATTCCGTATCGGGCGCGGGAAGCGTATGCGGCCGGGTTTGGCTTGCCGGAGGACAAGGTGCGGATTATCGTGCCGCCGATTGGGGGTTCTTTTGGCGCCAAATACGTCCTGAAGGTTCATGTGATCGCAGCCGCCTTGGCGATGGCGACAGGGCGGCATGTGAAGATCATTTTGGATCGGTATGAAGATATGATCACGGCCCATCCACGGGTTCCATTGACTTTTGACATTGAGATCGGGGCAGATGCGGAAGGGAATTTCGTGTACAAAGATCTGACGGTATATGCCGATGCGGGCGCTCGTGTCTATTGGAGCCCTAACGTCATTGCCACCGCCTGCACCCGGCCCGACAACATTTATCATTTCCATAATGTGAAGTCGACGGGGTACCTGGTGTACACCAACAATAGTCCAACGACATGTATGCGCGGGTTTGGCAATGCGGAGATGCTATTTGCCGTGGAAAGCGTGATTGATGAGATTGCGCTGGAGCTGGGGATGGACCCGGCTGAGCTGCGTCTCAAAAATATCGTTCACGCCGGCGACACCACGCTGCACGGGTATCGTCTCGATACGTGTAATTTGGAGGCGTGCATCGAGAAGGTGAAGGAGCTGTCCGGTTGGGAGCGGAGAAACGAATTGCCGCCTTACCGGGGCCTTGGCCTAGCGGTGGCCAATCACGTCTCGGGCTTCCGTGCGATCGATCCGCGGTTTGACGGCTCAACGGCCGTGATCCGCGTGAAACCGGGCGGATTCGTGGAAGTGGAAACCGGCGAAATCGAGTTGGGCCAAGGGATGTCGATGACTTACGCCCGCATCGCCAGCCGCGTGCTGGGGATTCCGGAAGACGGGATTTTAGTAAAATCCGGGGATACCGGGCGGTATCCGTTTGGCATCGGTACGCTGGCTTCCCGCAGTACGGTTATGGGCGGTAATGCGGTGCAAAAAGCGGCGGAAGCGCTGGTCCGCGAAATCGAGAAGCTGGCAGTTGAAGCGCTGGGCGAAGGCGCGGTATTTAAAGACGGCGTCGTTCAATATAGCGGTAAGACGTATTCCCTTAGCGATGTCGCTGATTGGTTCCGGGCTCGTCATGCCGGCGAGGAGCTTACGGTGAAGGAAAGTTATGTGCCGGATACCGAGCTGCCGGACGCCACCTATTTCGGGCATCCATCGCCAAACTATCCGTTTGCGGCGCATGTTGCTGAGGTCGAAGTGGATCCGGACACTGGCCGCACGAAGGTCGTCGGATATTGGGCAGTACATGATTCCGGCACGATCATTCATGAAACGATGGCGAAGGGCCAAGTGCTGGGCGCCGTAGCCCAAGGCATCGGCTGGGTGACGATGGAGGACTTGATCGTCCGTGAAGGCAGAGTCATGAACCCTTCGATGATGGACTACCGCATGCCGGGGGCTAAGGATATGCCGGATGTTCAGGTGCATTTCGTACAGGAAGCCGATCCGCATGGTCCATTCGGAGCGAAGTCCTTAGGCGAAGTGGCGCTGGACCCGGTTCCGGGCGCGATTGCCAATGCAATCGCCCATGCCACCGGTCGGCGCGGTTATGTGCTGCCATTGTCGGCAGAACGCGTGTGGAAATCGTTGCAAGACGGGAGATGACATGAACATGGAGGAGCTCATGCTTGCGTTAGACGCCTGTCTGGCCGAGCGTCAGGCGTGCGTTGTTGCCACAATTGTAGATGTGGACGGCTCCGCCTACCGCCGGGAAGGCGCGCGTTGCCTCATCCATGCGGATGGCGAGGTGACGGGCATTCTGAGCGGCGGCTGTATTGAGGAAGACTTGCGCGAGCATGCCCAAGAGGTGCTTCGCATCCTGGAGCCGCGCAAGCTGCTCTACGACTTCCGCATCGGAGAAGACGAGGTATGGGGCACCGGCCTCGGGTGCAACGGGGCGATCACGGTGTGGCTCGAGCCGTTTGATCCGGTCCGCGCGCCGAACGCGGCGGCCCGGATCATCGGCGACCTGCGGCAGCGCGTAGAGACGCGCGAGCCGTATGTGGCGGCGACGGTGATCGGT
>NZ_JAWDJI010000083.1:0-14849 GCF_032465655.1 Paenibacillus sp. 3LSP
CGTAAATTGCGGCGCTTGCGCCGATTCAGAAGATTGCTGCTCGATGACCTGCAGCTTGGAGCAGAGTCCGGCCGAGGGGCGGACGGCGCTCCAAGCCTATGATGCGCGCGCGTGCGAATGCGCGCCGCCGGATTCAGCCGCGCTGCAACAGCGCGCGCGGCAGTGGATCCCGCAGCAGGAATCGCTGGGCGTGCTTGCCTCGGCGATGATCCACTACAAGCAGGCGAACGGGGCATGGCCTGCGAGCCTGCAAGAGCTGGCGGGGCCGTATCCCGACAACTGGATTGCCGGAACCGATTCGACGATGGAGCAGGCGTTTCAGCCGTTGCTTGTACAGTTAAAACGCAAAGGCGTTGACGGCGCTACCGGAAATGCGGATGTGCCAGAAGTGCTCGCAGAGGGGATGGCTCCGGGGCAGCGGGCTTTTTTTGCCGAACCTTATGAAATGATCGTCGATACGGACACGCACACTTTGGCAGTGGTCAGCGGGAACGTCTTGATTCGGAGTTATCCCGTTGGATTGGGCGGCTCGCAGACACCGGAGGGTACGTTTGTTATTTCTGAAAAAGTGATCAACCCGAACGGAAAGGATAACGGTGAATTTGGCAGCCGCGGCATGCAGCTATCCGATACGAACTATGCGATTCACGGAACAAATGAGCCGGACAGTATTGGAAAGGATGAGTCGCTAGGCTGCATCCGGATGGGCAAGAAGGATGTAGAGGAGCTGTTTGATCTGGTTCCGAAGGGAACGAAGGTGAGGATTGGGAAGGGGATTTTGCCGAAGCTGAAGAACGTCCCGGCGGAGCGTTTCGCCCTGGGCGATAGACAGGATCAGACTAATCCCCACCGCACTTACCATTGGCTGAACTAGCTTAGGTTACAATTAACAGGACGGTAGTCACGATGACCAGCGCGGCAACGATGGATATGGACCAGATGAGCGCTATCTTGTTGACTTCGT
Organism: Paenibacillus sp. 3LSP; assembly: GCF_032465655.1. Classification (NCBI taxonomy): domain Bacteria; kingdom Bacillati; phylum Bacillota; class Bacilli; order Caryophanales; family Paenibacillaceae; genus Paenibacillus; species Paenibacillus sp. 3LSP. The sequence continues at coordinate 965 of NZ_JAWDJI010000083.1, forward strand.
CCTTTTTCTTCTGGAGTGTAGGCGGCATGCGCTTGGCAGACATGATCATTTCCCCTCTCTAACCTAGTTTTAAGCGATAATAGAGGCGCTTTCCCCCTTATTGTAATGGCTTTCATGGCAAAATTCCATCACCTTGTTGTTTCTTTCACGTGGCATATAGGTTGAACTTTTCTTTTCCAGCGGAAACAGCTAAACTGATATTAGCAAAAATGCAAAGCGTAAGATCGGAGTGAACTGTACAACGTGTTGTATCGCACATTGGGAAAACCGGTATTTTTTCGGATGGATCCGGAGAATGCCCATCATCTTGTTATCAACGGATTACATACTGCTGCTGCCGTTCCTGGAATGCTGCCGCTCTTGCGCGGAATGTACGGCGTGCCGGAAGCTCCGGAGCTCGCGACGGACTTATTTGGAATTCATTTTCCTTCCCCGGTGGGGTTAGCTGCCGGTCTTGATAAAAATGCCGACGCGGTGCCTGGTTTCTCCGCCATCGGATTCGGATTTATGGAAGTGGGTACGGTCACGCCGCTGGGACAGCCCGGCAATGAACGTCCAAGGTTGTTTCGCTTGCCTTCGGACGAAGCGTTGATTAACCGGATGGGCTTTAATAATCGCGGAACGGAGGCGATGGCACAGCGTTTAAAAGCGCTGAAGCACCGCCCGATTCCGATTGCCGTCAACATCGGCAAAAATAAAATCACACCCAACGAAGAAGCCTATCGGGATTACGAGAAATGTATTTCGGATTTATATGAATACGCCGATTTCTTCGTTGTGAACATCAGTTCACCAAATACGCCGGACTTACGTAAATTGCAGCATGGCAATGAGTTAGCTTCGCTGCTAACTGCAGTAACGGATCGGATGGCGGCCGAAGCGAAGCGGCATGGTAAATCAAAAGCAGTGCTGGTTAAAATCGCGCCGGATGTAAGCTTGGATGAGCTGGAATATATGGTCGACACCATTCGCAATAGCGGCGTTTCCGGCATAATCGCCACCAATACGACGTTGTCGCGGGACGGCCTCACGCACCAGAACGCTCGGGAGACTGGAGGCTTAAGCGGAAAACCGCTGAACGCACGGTCCACAGAGATCATCTCGCGCGTGTATCGGCAAACGGAAGGTCGATTGCCGATAATCGGATCGGGCGGGATTTTCACAGCGGAAGATGCCTATGCCAAAATCCGGGCTGGCGCCAGCTTAGTCGAAATCTACACTGCGTTGATCTACGAAGGCCCGGAAATCAACCGCAAACTGCATCGCGGCTTGCGGGAGTTGCTGCGCCGGGACGGCTATCGCCATATCTCCGAGGCGGTTGGGGCGGATCTCCGATAAGCTAAGCCGGCATCGATTCAAGCCGGGGGACAGAAGACAGGAGGCATAAGGATGGACAGTAGAGATTGGGGAACATTTTTGCTTCCATATGAACAAGCGGTAGAAGAACTGAAGGTTAAATTCAAGACGATGCGCGCCGAGCTGAAGAAACGCGAAGAGTATGCGCCAATCGAATTCGTAACCGGGCGGGTCAAGAAAATCTCCAGCATTTTGGACAAGGCGAAGCGGTTAAATGTGTCCATGGACAATCTGGAGACCGGAATCGAGGATATCGCGGGCATTCGCATTATGTGTCAGTTCGTTGAGGATATCCGCCGGGTGGCGGAATATATTCGTATGCGTAAGGACTTGAAGGTTCTTTACGAAAAGGACTACATTACAAACTACAAGGAAAGCGGCTATCGCAGCTTCCATATGATCGTGGAATATCCGGTGCAAACCGCATTGGGTCAAAAGCAAGTGCTGGCCGAAATTCAGATTCGTACGCTGGCGATGAATTTTTGGGCGACGATTGAGCATTCTTTGAACTACAAGTATCGGGAAAGTCTGCCTGAAGAAATGCGGGGCCGGCTCAAAAAGGCTGCCGAAGCTGCATTCGTACTGGATAATGAAATGTCGAGCATTCGCCAGGAAATTTTGCAGGCGCAGAAGAGCTTTGAGGACGATTCTAACGTGGTTTCCTCCGTGCTTGCGTCGATTCATCAGCTTTATTTTTACCATCTGGTCAAAGAAGCCATCGAAAGCCAGGACCGGTTTAACCGGTTGTGGGAAGCGAAGGATTTTGATGGGCTGAAGCAGCTGCAGGTCGAACTGAAGGATCTGATCAAGCTGCACAAAAAAGTGGAGGAGCCCGGGGATGAGTTATGAGCCGCTGTTTGTGGCGTATCTCGTATATTTCAACCGCGACCGCGATTACTTCGAGTGCCATGAGGTGCTCGAAGAATTGTGGCTAGAGCAGGGGCATAGTCCGCTGTATAAGGGACTGCTGCAGGTTGCTGTCGGATTATTCCACGCGCGGCGCGGCAATTTGTCCGGCGGACGGAAGATGCTGCAATCCGCTTTAGAACGGTTGGCCCCCTATTCGGAACACACACTTGGCATCGACCTGGGGAAGCTGCGCCGGGACACGGAAGCGTACGTCCGGCAGCTGACAGAAGGGAGTCCTCAAGCTTTTACGTATTACGACCTCACGATTCAGGTGCTGGACCCGGAGTTGGTTCGCCTGGTGGCGGAGGCTTCTCATAACATCGCCCCGAACATTCCGCAGCGGCGCACGCCGCAGCGCGGGGAGAAGCATGCGGAACGACAGCAGAAGCTGGAACAAAGGAAAGCGCGTGAACAAGGCTGAGAGCGGCCCGTCCCCCGGTGTTGGGGAGACGGGCGTTTTTACGGTATGCCGTTTGCGCTAGGCTGCTACCAACAGGATTGAAACAAAGAATGGATGGGACAAGCATGGCGGTTCAACTACCAAAGGAATTTATAGAACGGATGCGCGGGCTGTTGGGCGAGGAAGAGTTTGCGAACTTTTACGCGTCCTATGACAGTCCTAAATTTGCAGGAATCCGGGTTAATACGCTAAAGATCGATCCGATAGACTTCAAGGCATTGGTGCCGTTTGATTTACGGCCGATCCCTTGGTGCCAGACAGGGTACTACGTCGAGGAGCAGGCAAAGCCGGGCAAACATCCGTATTATCATGCCGGGCTATATTATATTCAGGAGCCCAGTGCAATGGCGCCGGTCGAACTGCTGGATGTCACTCCCGGAGAGCGGGTGCTCGATCTTTGCGCAGCCCCTGGCGGGAAGTCAACGCAAATCGCAGCGAAGCTGTGCGGACGAGGAATGCTGGTCACCAACGACATCAACTCGGAGCGGACGAAGGCGCTCGCCAAGAACATCGAGCTGTACGGGGTTCGAAATGCCGTTGTGCTGGGGGAATCGCCGGAGCGGATCGCGCGGGCGTTTCCTTCTTTTTTCGATAAGATCCTGATCGATGCGCCTTGCTCGGGCGAGGGCATGTTCCGGAAGGATGAGGATATGGCGCGGCATTGGGAGCCCAATTGGGTTCGGAAATATGCTGACATGCAGCAGGAAATTTTGAAGTCGGCTGCGGCCATGCTGGCGCCGGGCGGGAGAATCGTCTATTCTACCTGCACGTTTGCCCCGGAAGAGAATGAAGCGACGATCGCTGAGTTTCTGCTGGAGCATCCGGAATTTCGAGTAGTGCCTTTGGGTTTAGATTATGGTATCGCACCCGGACGGCCGGAGTGGCTCACTTGGCTCGCTGAGCGCGGGGAAGGCAAGGTGTATCCGCCGGAAATCGCCGAACAAACTGCCGGCTGTGGTCGGCTTTGGCCGCATCAGGTGGAGGGCGAGGGGCATTTTCTCGCGGTGCTGGAGCGGCAAGGGGAAGAGAACCCTGAGAAGAAATTAGCTGATGAGCGTCAGGTTTCCTCGCAATGGGAAGAGAACTCTCGCGATAAACGGAATTCCCGTCACTCTCATCGATCCCGTCCCGGTGGAGGTCGTGATGCGAAGGCGGTGGACGATCGGGAGGTGCTGGAAAGCTGGCGGGCTTTTGCCCAGGAACAACTCGCCGGCGCGGAATTGCCGGGAGAACCGCTTCTCTTTGGCGGCAACGTCTATCTGTCCCCACTGACGAAAGAGCAGCTGGACGGCTTAAAAGTCGTGCGTCCCGGGTGGTACGTCGGAACTGTGAAAAACGGGCGTTTGACGCCAGGACAACCTTTGGCAACGGCACTGTCTCCGACCGAAGCGGCGCGGGTATTGGACCTCTCTTCTGCGGACGGTGAGGCGATCCGGTATCTGAAAGGTGAGACGCTGCAGGCGGACAAGGAACGGATTCGTTGCCAGGAAGGCGCCAGCCCCAAAGGCTATGTACTGGTCACGGTTGACGGTTATTCGCTGGGCTGGGGCAAATGGCAGGACGGATTGCTGAAGAATGAATATCCCGCCGGGTGGAGGTGGACATAAAATGAGTAAAGGCAAGAAGACGCAGCGCTTGGACAAAATATTAGGCCATCTGGGTTACGGCACCCGGTCGGAGATTAAAAAATACGTTAAACAAGGCCGGGTCACAATCAACGGTGCGGTTGTCAAGGACAGCGGCATGCAATGTGACCCGGAGGTTGATGTTGTGGAGCTGGATGGCGAGCAGATTTTTTACCGCGAATTCGTCTATTTGATGTTACATAAGCCGCCTGGTGTGATCTCAGCCACAGAGGATATGAGAGAGAAAACCGTCATTGATTTGTTGCCGGTGGATTTTCAAGTGTTCTCCCCGTTTCCTGTCGGTCGGTTGGACAAGGATACAGAGGGTCTGCTGCTGTTGACCAACGATGGTCAGCTGGCACACGATCTTCTATCTCCGCGCAAGCATGTGCCGAAAACGTACGAAGCCGTGGTTCTCGGCCATGTGGGTGATCCGGAAGCCGCCTGCTTCCGGGAAGGCGTCGAGCTCGACGACGGTTATGTCACCTTGCCCGCTGAGCTGAAGGTGCTGGAGCATCGTTTAGATACCGACGGAACTCCTATCTCACGCATCCAGCTGACGATCTCGGAGGGGAAGTTCCATCAGGTGAAGCGGATGTTCGAAGCCGTTGGCTCGAGGGTGACCTACCTGAAGCGCATATCGATGGGCCCGCTCGTTCTTGACGAGACCCTGCCGCTGGGCGCTTTCCGCGAGCTGACCGAGTCCGAGCTGGAATCGCTGCGAACTTACAAAAACCCTGCAGCCCCTAAAAAGCAGCCTACAACGTAAAAGCACAATAGTAAGCGAATCCCGCAGGGAGAGCGTCGGGTTTGCAGGAAAGAGATAAAGAAGCACGCAGTAGCACCAACAAACCAGCGGTTTGCACAACAGTAAGCGAATCCCGAAGGGAGAGCGGTGGGTTTGCAGGAAAGAAATAAAGAAGCACACAGTGGCATCAACAAACCAGCGGTTTGCGCAACAGTAAGCGAATCCCAAAGGGACAGCGGTTTGTTTGCACGGCGTAGAAGGATAAAAAGCCCCGCGTCGCAGTTTTCGTACCAGCAGGAGCGCCTCAAGTAGAGCGTGCCCGCAGGGCGACAAGCGGCTTAGCGCAGAGAAGTCTGCCCGGGTGCGCCGACAGAAGCAGATTTGAGCAGCGCGGTTTACCAGGGAACCCGGGAGCGCCCAAAGTAAGACGTACCCGAAGGGGGAAAAGCGTTCCACGAGCCAACCCAAGCGATTCCCCAAAGGGAAGAACGTGCAGGAGCGCCTCTGTGCCTCCTACGTTCCTCCCCTTTGCGGGAGACCAGAGGGCAGCAGGCCCTCGGGCCCCCTCCCTTACGGTAAGGGAGGGATGGGGAGGGTTGAGACAGAGAGACAGAAAGGAGACCACACCATACATGAAATATAAACTGATTGCTTTGGATGTTGACGGCACGCTGCTGACGGACGACCACGTCCTGACGCCAGGAACGATCGAGACGATCCGCGCCATCGCGGAACAAGGTGCAGAGTTTGTGTTGTGCACCGGCCGGGCTCCTCGGAGCTCGATCCCATATATGCGTGAGATTGGCTTGGGCGGCTACGTCATTTGCCATAACGGTGCAGCTACGGTGGATGTGCGGACCGAGGAGGTTATCCATGAATTTGCGATGAATCCGCACGGGCTGGAGCCGTACATGGAGTATTGCCGCAAACACAACATTCATTTTGACGTGAATACCACTTTTACGTTGTATGTGGAAAATCTGGCCGGGCTGACCCAAGAAACGCTGGACGTGTACCACCAGTTTTTTATGGAACCGGAGGATATGCCAGCCTGGGCAGATTTCACCCAACCGATCGTGAAGTTCACCGCAGCCGGCGGGATGGAGGAGCTGGATCGGGTGTATGCTGACTGGAGTCAGTGGACGCAGGAGTTTAATATGCTGCGCAGCGGCGATTTCTTCATCGACTTGATGCATAAAGACGCCTCGAAAGGAGCGGCCCTGCAGAAGCTGGCGGAAAAACGCGGAATCCCGGCGGAAAACGTGATGGCGATCGGGAATTATTATAACGATATCACGATGCTCACCTATGCCGGACTGGGCGTAGCGATGGACAATTCGCCGCTCGACGTAAAAGCTGCCGCCGATGCCGTCACGGCCTCGAATAACGAGGAAGGCGTGAAGCGGGCGTTGGAGAAATATTGCCTGGAAGCCTAACAGCGTGAACATAGATCAAGCCGAGCCCGGAACCGGGTTCGGCTTTTTTGGTGTCTCTAAGTGGTCAGTCCAAGGACATTTGCGGCGGCGGCTCGGTTTCTTTCAAGGGATGGGCCTTGCGGCGGTGCAGCAGCCAGACTATGGCAACGGAGAAGCCCAGCAAGGTGAGGAGCGTTCCCCCGGCGAACCCCAAGGTTCTAGGCGCTACGGCTTCCAGCAGGAAACCGGAAGCGAGCATGGCGACGCCCATCACGGTATTTTGCAGGGTGGCTAAGCCGCCGAAGAACCGCCCCTGCCATTCACCGGGAATCAGTTGCATCAATACCGTCTCGTTGCAGGCGTTGCCCACGCTGGTGATGACCGCCGATAAGGCCAGCAGCCCAACCAGCAGGAGAAAAGACGGCGATTGGCTGCTGATCACTTGAGAGATTCCTTCCAGTCCAAGGGTGAGGACCGCGGCGGTCCGCATATGACGGGCCATCTTGCCGGCGAGTCCAGAGCCGATCAGCATCCCGGCACCCAGCGCCCCATACAGCAGCCCAATGCCGACGTCTCCCATGTGAAACACTTCAGAGGCGTATACGCTGATCAGCACGTTAAAGATCCCGTCCCCGATCGGCCAAATGGCAAAGACAATCAGCATGATTTGCAAAAAGAAAGTCTGACGTACCAGCCGGCGAAATGTGGTGGATGAGGGCATCGCGGGCTGCGAGCTTGACTTAGCCGCTTCTGCGTCGATCGCGTCTGCTCCGGCTGCGGGCTGGGCTGCCGGATTCAAGCGAAGAAGCAGCAGGCCGGAGACGAGGAAGGACAGGGCGTTCAACACAAAAGACACCTGGCTGCCAACTGCCGCAGCAACGATGCCGCCCGTGACAGAACCGCCGATGAGTACAAATCCCGTCATCGCTTGCTCCAGGCTGTTTACCGCCAGCAGGTTCTCCCGACGGACGAGTCGGGGAATGAGCGACATGCGGGCCGGGGCATAGATCGCTTCGCCCGCGGACAAGGCAAATGAGCTGACATAGATGATCCAGACGTCTCCGGCATCGTGAACGAGAAGCGGTGTTAATGCAAAGAAGATCCGGACGGCGTCGGTGAAGAGCATGATCGTTTTTTTGGTAAAACGGTCGGCAAGCCACCCGCCAATCGGTCCAAAGACAAGGTAGGGAACGAGGCGAATCGCAAAGGTGATGCCGACGGCCAGACCTGAGCCGGTCAACGATAGCAGCAAACCGAGGACAGCCACCTGGCTGAAGCGGTCGCCGATGCCGTTCACCAGACCAGCCGCAAACAGGCGGCGGTAGGAAGGTTCCTGGCGCAGGATTCGTAAAGATTTCATGGGATGAGGCCAACTCCTTTTATACATCTGTCTAATTAAATGATTATCGAATTGCATTCGCGAAAAAAAGGCAATAAGGCGAAAAGGCACGGCCAGCCTTATTGCACGGCGAGATATTCCTGAACCGCTGTAGTTGCAATCAGGATGGGCTCTTGTCCCAGAGCTCCGGCGGGTTCAACTCGTAAATATCATTTTCGCGGTACATGAAATGGTTCATGATAAACTCCCGGCGTATCGTCGCATAATCCTCGTGGTATTGCCGAATATACTCGTTGATTTCTTTTTCCGTATATTTGCGGTGCGGCTCCAGGCCTTTGACGAGACGTTCGAGCACAATCAGCTTCTTCTTGCGTTGGGCTGGCAAGTGCTTAAGGGTGCCGTCTCTGTTAAAGAAGTTGTCCTGGATCGCGGCTTTGCGTGCCGCCGCTTCTTGCTTGTCCTCGGCCGCAGAACTCGCCTTGCCGACTTTTAGAATCGCTTGAGCTTGTTGGGTGAGGCTTTTTTCGTTCAAATAAAAATAAATCGTATTCTTGTCGCGGCGTTCGTACACCAAATCCGCCTCCCTTAACTTGGTCATATGGTGGGTAATCGTCGGCGGCGTGACGCCAAGCTTTCCGGCCAGTGCCAGACCGTGTAACGGGCCGTTTTGAAGCAAGGCGATAATCCGGATCCGGGTCACATCGCCAACAGCTTTATGAAAATGAACTAATCGGTCGAGCTGCATCCTCATCCCTCGCTAATTCGATAATCGTTTAATTAGATGAGTGTATTATTTCACCCTCAGCGGTTTCTTGTCAAGGGATAAAAAAAAGAGGTTGGAATCCAGGCCGGATTCCAACCTCTTTACAGGCTCGTTGCTGCATTACACCAGAAGCGAACGGGAAACGATCACGAGCAAGATGAACAGTACCAAAATTGCTGCCGTTGAAGTGAAGCCCCCTCCATGGATTCCACTCATTGTTATTCCTCCCTTACGTCAGGATGGTTTCCCGTTTTTAAAACGAGATAGTGCATTGTATGCAGCCAAGGAGGTATACGTTTGGACATCCGGCAGGAGTGACCTGCAAATAGGCGCCTTTGAAACTTTAATGACGCAATCCTTTGGGCAGGTGATTTTTCAGCTGTCCGCCGCTGGCTTTGCCCCAGCCCAGCGGATATTGGTCGTCGCCGCAGGCGACGGTCACGAGGTGCCAGCCGCGTAAGGAGGCCGGCACCTCAAGCGTCTCGCCGCGCAGATAGGCGGCGACGAGCGGCGATTCCGCGTCGAGCGTCCACAGACGCGGGGCGGCTTCGTTTGCGCTGAGCGCCATCGCCAGCGCATGGGCGGGCTCAAACCGGCCTTTGCGGACGTCGCCGAGGTGCAGCCCGGCGCGCGGGACTTTTAGGCCGGTTAAATGTTCCGGCGTCAGCGCCAAGCCGCCGCTGGCCGGAAGCAGATACAGCGCCTCGCCGAACAGAAGCGGGGTGCCTCCGGCGGGAGGCGCGAAGGCAGGCAGCTCGTCCGCCGCCCAAGCGCGAAAGCTGTCCCAGGCTGTTGCGGCGCTGCGCTCGGACGGACCGGAGCGGGCGCCGCGCTTGCGGTTGCGCTCACGTCCGCCGCGGCGAACGGCGTCCGCCCCCTCCCGATTGGCGATAGCAGCGGAGATCGCAGGGGTTTTCTCGTCATGATCCCGTTCGATCAGGGCGACGTAATGGCCTTCTCCTTGTTCGCGGTGCGGCCAAATCCGCTTCTCGGCGATCAGGCGCAGGAACGGGTACTCCGCCAACAGACGGGTGATAGTGTCCTCGTTCTCGCGGCGGTTAAACGTACAGGTCGAGTAGGCAAGCCGCCCTCCGGGCTTCAGCATCGCGACCGCGTCCTGCAGGATGTCCCATTGCCGGGCAGCACACAGCTCCACAGCCTCCGGCGACCATTCGCTGATCGCGTCGGGATCCTTGCGGAACATCCCCTCGCCGGAGCAAGGGGCATCCAGCATGATGCGGTCAAACGCCAGCGGGAAGCGGGCGGAGAGCGCAGGCGGTGGCGCCTGCGTCACGACGGCGTTCCGAATGCCGAGACGCTCCACGTTTTCCGCTAGAATGCGTGCGCGCTGCGGGTGAATTTCGTTGCTGATCAGCAGACCTTGGCCGGCCATTTTGGCAGCGATTTGGGTTGTCTTGCCGCCGGGGGCAGCCGCTAAATCCAGTACCGTCTGACCGGGCTGCGGGTCAAGCAGCTCCACGGCGGACATCGCGGAGGGCTCCTGAATATAATAGAGACCGGCAGCATGGTAGGGGTGTTTCCCCGGCCGGGTGGATTCCTCGTAATAATAGCCCGTCCCGCACCAAGGTACCGGACGCAAGGCGAACAGCTCCGCGAGCTTGTCAGCCGCCGGGGAGGACGGAGGTATTTTTAACGTATTAAATCTAAGTCCATAGGTGCGAGGCGCATCATAGCTTGCTAGGAACGCCTCGGTCTCGGCCGGGCCGAGCAGGGCCGTTACCGCTTCAACGTATGCGGTTGGCAGGGATGGATTGCTCATCGTTGTTGCTCCTTCCACAATCTAAAAAAGGCCGTCAGAGGCCGGAACATCTATACTTCAGCAGTTTATCATATCCCTTTTTATTCACAAAAGAGGCAGTTGATCCAGCAGTGATTTTTTAATGACTCGTAAAAAAGGGGAATGGATGTTCCTTCCTGCCTATGGCATAATGGAAAAAGAAGCGGATTTAAACGCAAAAAACGTACGACATGCAAAGGAGAAGCACAATGAAACTGCTGCAGGCTTTATTTTTCCCGCCGGAACAGCCCGGTGGCGTATCGTCGATGATTCCGTACCTGCAAGATCGGTTTAATCCTCCACATTGGGAGATGGAGTTGTTTTCACTGCCCAAACGGATCCGTTCGAAGGGGAGCGATCCCGTTATTTTCCATACCTTTGATTGGCAGCAATACGGGGACAGCCCGATCGTCCAAAAATACGTGCAAACCTATCGCGACTATTTGTGGTGGACCAAGCTGCGATTGAAACAGCCGTACGATTTGATTCATGCCCATCACCCGATCGCAGGGCTGGCGATGAAGGAAGTGTTCCCGCAGACGCCGGTGATCCAAAGCATTCACTCGAGTTATGAAAAAGAATTGATTCTCAACGGTCGCATCCGAGAGAACGGGCCGGAGCACCGGTTTCTTACGTCGCTGTACCGCGAGCTGGAGCATCGCACCGATCGGTTGCTCACCGTATCGAAATCTTTTGCCGAGTATTTGGCGCCGTATGTGGACGATCCTGCGGCTATCGGCGTGATCCCGAACGGGTTTGATGAGAAGCGGTTTAAACCGGTCCCTCATGAAAATGAAGTCGCTCAGCTCGTCGCCGTCTGCCGCCTCGTGCCGGCCAAAGGGCTGGACACGTTGCTGCATGCGTGCGCCGAACTGAAGAAGCGCGGCCATAACTATGTGCTGCACATTATTGGCGACGGTCCCATCCGTCAGGAGTTGGAGCAGCTGGCGCAACGATTGGGCATTTATGATGATACGATTTTTTACGGGTATACGCTGCATCCGGAAGAATTTATGCCGTTCTTTGATATTTTCGTATTGCCTTCCCGGGCGGAGGCCTTTGGCAATGTGTTCGCTGAGGCTGCGCTGTGCAGTCTGGCGCTCGTTGGAACGCGGATCGGCGGGATTGCTGAGCAAATTGAGGATGGCGTGAACGGTCTGCTGGTGCCTCCGGAAGATCCGAAGGCGTTGGCTGAAGCGCTGGAGAAAGTGATCGTGGATCCGGATTACCGTTATCAGCTGGCCCGCAGCGGATCGGAGAAGGCGAAAACCCATTATTCGCTGAATCGGGTGGTCCACGAGCTGAAGAAGCTGTACCTGCAATTCAAATAGGAAAGAGTTGTTGTGCGGATGAAAGCCTTTCGTTTTCTACACGCAGCCGATTTGCACCTGGATACCCCTTTTTCGGGGATGTCCGGGGTGCCGGATCGGCTGCGCGAGTTATTGCGGGAATCAACCTTCACTGCGTTCGAGCGAATGATTCGGCTTGCGATCGAGGAAGCCGTTGATTTCGTGGTGATCAGCGGCGATATTTACGACGCATCGGACTCTTCGCTGCGCGCGCAGCTGCGTCTGCGCGAGGGCTGGGACAAGCTGGGAGAGCACGGTATTCCGGTGTATCTGATTCGGGGCAACCATGACCCCTTGTCCGGCCGGAGGCTCAGGTTGGCCTTGCCTGATCATGTGACGGAGTTTGGCCCCAAAGTGGAAAGTGTGACCGCCGTACGGCGCAGCGATGGGGAGCCGGTGGCGGTGCTGACCGGGGCTTCTTATCCAACTCCGGCGGTGCATGAGAACTTGGCGATTCAATATCAGCGCGAGCCAGGCTCGGACCTCTACCACATCGGGCTGCTGCACGGCAACGTGGACGGCCAGGAGGGGCATGACGCATACGCCCCGTGCTCGCTTCGCGATTTGCAGGCCTCGGGATACGATTATTGGGCGCTGGGTCATATCCATAAGCGGCAGACTCTCTGCGATTCACCGTGGGTGGTGTATCCCGGCAACATCCAAGGGCGCAGCTTAAAGGAATCCGGACCGAAGGGCTGCTATTTGGTGGAGGTTGCGGAGAACGGTGAAGCGGAGTTGTCGTTTCGGCGACTCGATCAGGTGTTGTGGCTGGAGAGCCGCTTGTCCATCGACGGGCTGGCAACGGAAGAAGCTTTGAAGCTGAGCCTCGAGGAGCAACTGGACGAGCTGCGGGAGGCCGAGCCGGATCGGATGACGGTCGTTCGGTTGACTTTGACCGGGCGCGGGCCGCTGCACGGGATGCTCCAATCGGGGCCGGAAGCGGCAGAGCTGCTGCAGGAGCTGCGGCGTAAAGAACTGGGACGCTTTGAGGCCGAGGCTGTGGAAGCAAGGCAGGGCGAAGGCATCGTATGGCCGGCCGGCTTCAAGCTGGAAACTGGGGTGGAGCTGGACCGTGAGGGGCTAGTTGCGGAGGACAGCTTCCTCGGTGAGCTGTTCCGGTTAGGAGAACGCACAGCCGCTGAACCTGAACGGGTGGAGGAGTTGGTTGACACCGCGCTGGCACAGGCGGCAGAGAACCGGCAACTGCGACGGATCTTGCAGGAACTGAACCCGGAAGCCAAGCGGGAGCTGGTTCGCCGGGCGGAGGAGTTGGCCGCGGCCTTGCTGATTGATGACACGCCGACGTCGCGGGAAGGGAGAGGCGTCTCATGAAGCTGGAACGGATGCAGATCAGCGGCTTTGGCCGCCTGAATGGGCTGGACGTGGAGCTTCCGGGGCAAGTAACGGTGCTGTACGGTCCCAATGAAGCAGGCAAAAGCACGCTGCTGGGCTTTGTCCGGGCGATGCTGTTTGGCATCCCTACCCGGGCGGCTGCGGCTGAACGGTATGAGCCGCTGCGGGGCGGTGCGCACGGCGGGGTGCTGACAATCTTGGGCGATGACGGAACGCGCTGGATGATCGAGCGGTATGCGCAGCCGCCGGAGGGACGAAATTTGCCGGGCACCCGCAGCGACCGGCTGCGGATCACGCGCAGCGATGAACAAGGCGGCGTGCGGGAGGCATCGCAAGAGGAAATGCAGCGGGAGCTGCTCGGCGGCATGTCCAAGGCGATGTTCAAGCAGCTGTTCGCCGTGTCGCTGACGGAACTGCAACAAGTGGGCGCCTTGCAGTCGGAGGAGCTGAGCCGCTACCTGTTCCACGCCGGGATCGGCGGCGGAGCAGCGGTGCTGCGCGGGGAGAAGCGCTTGGTCCAGGACATGGACAAGCTATATCGGCCGCGCGGGCGCACGCAGGAAATCGCTCAGCTCCTCCAGGCGGTGGAGCGGCTCGAGCGCGAGGCCGAGGCGGCCAAATCGCTGCTGCCGCGTTACAACGACGTGCTGGAGGAGCTGGAGCGGCTGGCCGCGCAGCTGGCGGAAGCCGAGGCGGCCCGCGCCGCGCGCAGCCGGGAGACGGCCCGGCTGCAGCGAGCGGTAGGCAGCCGGGCCGATTGGCTGCAGCGA
>NZ_JAWDJI010000084.1:0-25755 GCF_032465655.1 Paenibacillus sp. 3LSP
GGTTGGTAACTACAAACCCCCACAGTGGACTTTCACCACCTAGTTAATCGCCATGCGTGGCACACTAAAAAAAGGAGCCAGGTCATAAACCCGACTCCCTTAGTTAATAAGGCCTAGCTCTAAATATTATTACTGCGACAACCGCGATGCCAGCTCGTACAGCTCCATGTTAAACGGCTTCTTCGTGCTAACGACCTTCTCGATGTCGGTCAATACCATTTCTCCGCCAATCACGCCGCAGGCTTTGTTCGATTCGCCCGCAATGAGGCTGCGAACGGCAAAGTCGCCGAGACGGCTGGCCAAGTTACGGTCAAACGGGGTAGGCGATCCGCCGCGTTGAATGTGACCCAGCACCGTTGCACGTGGTTCAACAGAGGGTTGACGTTGCTTGATCGCTTGTACTACGTCCTCGCCGCTGCCAACGCCTTCGGCTACGATCACGATGCTGTGGCGTTTCCCTTTTTCAAAGTTCTGCTTCATGCGGTCTGCAACTTCGTTCAGGTCAAACGGTACTTCCGGTACAAGGATCGTCTCTGCACCTGCAGCCAAACCAGCATGCAGCGCGATATCGCCGCAATGACGGCCCATCACTTCAACAACAGAAGCCCGTTCGTGAGAGGACATCGTGTCCCGCAGCTTGTTGACCGCATCCACAACGATGCTAACTGCGGTATCAAAACCGATGGTGTAATCCGTAAAGGAGATGTCATTGTCGATCGTCCCCGGCAAGCCCATTGTCTTAATGCCCAGCTTGCTCAGCTTCTCTGCCCCTTGATAGGAGCCGTCGCCGCCGATGACCACAAGGCCGTCGATGCCGTGCTCACGCAAAATATCCGCGCCTTTCTGTTGGCCTTCCGGCGTCTTGAACTCCAGGCAGCGTGCGGATTGAAGAATCGTACCCCCGCGCTGAATGATATCGCCAACACTGCGAATGTCCATTTGGAAAATGTCATTATTCAGCAAACCTTGATAGCCGCGTTGAATCCCGTAAACTTCCAGACCGTAGTACAACCCGCTGCGGACAACGGCGCGTACAGCTGCGTTCATCCCCTGGGAGTCTCCTCCGCTGGTAAGCACTGCGATTTTTTTAACTGCTGACATGATAATTCCTCCTAATTCAGTTGTAAGTAAGTTAACAAATGCACGAAATCTTAAAGATGCTTGCGAATCCACAGGCTGTTAGCGAAAAAGAACAACCGCATCAACGGGCTCCGGCGCATCAACCGTTTGGATACCTCGCGGATTTCGTCCTGCTGGCTGACCTTCGGATCCGATAAATACAAGGCCAGCAGGCCTTCAATGATCATTTTATGAAACGAGGAAGCCGGCAGCTTCCGGATATCCTGCCGCGCTCCCTCGACGATCAACGTGATTCGGCTCAACATCGTTTCCTTGCTATCGTAGTAACTGCAAAAGTTCAAATCCCCGCCAAGCTCATCCTCCGCTTGGTCAATCAAGTAGTCCAGCAGGATATGCAGCCCGCAGACATGCGGAAAATAAGCCGCGTGGATCGTCTTGGCACTTCGTTCATCCAGCCCTTTGTGACTGGACGCCAGGAACAACATAAACACCCCAAGGGTGGAGCCTGTCGCTGCCGCGAATTCATTCCATCGCAAATGCGGCGCACGGTGCTCATGTTCAGCCCACCAGCTGAGCAGCTTCGCCTCGCGTTCCTGCGGGTCGATGTGCTTGTACACCTGCAAATCGGTATAAAGTCCTACAAGATCAACGATGTACGGCATAGCTGCCGAGTAACCCTGCAATTCAGCAATTTGGGTCTGACAAGTCTTCACCAGTCGGTGCAAATAACCGCCATCATTCTGCTCCTCGCGAAGGGCATAGTAATTTCGCAGTTGTGCCTCCGGGTTCACCGCGTCGAGCATGCTCTGGTGCAACAGCCGGAAATCCTCAGGATCCTTGGAGGTGCTTCGGTCACATAAATTGTCCAAATAATCACTGATCGTTTGAAACGCAACGATAAGCGGAATCAAGACGTGACGCATCGGCAAATTGGCAGCCGCATATACGGCACCGCCCTGGCAATGGAACTTCTTCGTCGCGATGCTGGCCAAAGCTTGTCGCCTTAGCTCAGGATCGGGAATCGCATCGGCATCCTTCCGCCAACGCTCCAACTCCTCATGGACATCCGGCAAAATAAATTTATAAACCCGACTCATCAGCCGGATCGGCTCCTTCGGGAATTGGTTTCGGCTTTGCTCAAGTTCAATCAATGGCTTGCCTCCACTGCGTTGTTAATACGGCCTGTCTGAAAACCAATCTATATTATAATATGATCCAACTTTTAGCACAAATAAACAAAATCACATATGTCTTTTGACCGAGGGCTCTTCCTGGACCGTCCGGTACCAAATCAGCAAATCATTAATCTGGCTGGCCAGCTCGGCGATCTCCCCGTTCAGACGACAGCTGCGCTCAAAGTCGGTCTCTTCGCTCATTTCGTTCAGCTTGTGCTCAATAGATTGCTCCAGCATCATCACTTTCGTAGGAATTCTACCGCGGACTTCCTCCCAATAGGCGATCATCGCCAGCCGTTTATCCAGCTCATATTCGTCAAAAGGGCGCTCCAGCATCGGCACATGGATATCCAGCCGCTCATCGTATACAAATCCTTCGATCATGGCGTCTCGCCTCCTTCTTAAGATTAGTATAAAGGATTTTCGTCAACAAAACGGAAATTTTATTGCCGCCGAATCTCTAGATTTCTGGTATACTGCTAGCGTAAAGCAAAAAAATGATGTGACTGCAGAAACGGAGTACATAAACCCCATGAATCGGAAAATGACGGCCCGCACAGATATCGCATGGCTGCGCGCCTTTACCTTTACCATATACGGAACAAGTGTCCTTGTTTCCTCTTACTTCCCGCTATTCTACGCCCAGTTGGGATTTTCGACCAGTCAAATCGGCTTGCTGTACGCGCTGGGTCCGATGATCTCCGTCGTCTCTAATTTGCTGTGGAGTCTAGCCAGCGACCGTTACCAAACGATTAAGAAAGTTCTGCTCATCCTATTGATCGGGCAAATTGCGCTGACCTTTCTTTTATCGGCATCGACCACGTTTTCGATCATCATGGCGGTTATTACGTTGTTTTACTTTTTCTTCTATCCGGTCTTTCCATTGTCGGATACGATCTCGATTACAACCGCCAAGCAGCATGGCATCCATTTCATCTCCATCCGTCTGTTTGGATCCTTCGGATACGCTTTCTTTGCTTTGCTTATCGGTTACGTACTTGCCCGAATCGGCTCCTCCAATACGATGTGGGTGTCGATTGCCATCGCCGGCCTTGCGCTTGGTTTCATCCTGTTCGTTAAGGACCAGCCAACCACTGTGGCGAAGATGGACCTGTCCGGCATATGGAGGATTTTGCGGCAGAAGGAGCTGCTCTGGTTCTTTGGCTGCGTCTTCTGCCTGGCAATTGGCATGCGGATGAACGAAGCGTTTATCTCGATCAGCCTGAAGGAGCTGGGAGCGGGCGAGAATCTCATCGGTTGGGCGATGCTCGCCTCATCGCTGTCGGAAATCCCTATATTTATCTACCTCAGCTTCCATGGGGAAAAATATAAAGAGCTGCCGCTCCTGCTGATCGCCAGCCTGATGTTCGCGCTCCGGTTCCTGCTGATGGGGTTGACCGGGTCGCCTTACGGCATCCTGGCGATCCAAGCGATGCACGGCGTGACATTTGGCATTTTCTATGTCACGGCCATCCGCATGCTCACCCGGCTAATCCCCGACGAATTCCGGGCCACAGGCATGGCCTTGTACACCATCGTCTGGTCAAGCCTCGCCGGACTGCTCAGCGGTACCTTCGGCGGCGTAGTGTTTGAACAGCTCGGGCGCCAACCGTTCTATCTGACGGCGATGGGCGCGGCACTGGTCGCCTGCATTGGGTTTGCCAGCCGTTATTTTCAGAAGGGACCGGGAGAGAGCACTCCCTCAAAATTCGAGCATAAAGCCTAAAAAATCAAGGCGAAGTGCCATCACGGCGCTTCGCCTCTTGTTTGTCTCTGTTCAAAGGACAAGTCTTCCTATATAATAGTTATTATCAGATGATAGTACCTGGTGTTAAATTTGATAAAGCAGGTGAAAACGCATGGATTTCGCTTTGTTTCGGGATATCCTTCAAACCCGCCGCAGTATCCGGGAATTTACTCAAGAGCCTGTCAGCATTTCCGATATCGAGGATCTTATCGACTGCGCTCGCTATGCGCCCAGCGACACGAATTCGCAAACCTGGGAATTCATCGTCGTGATGAACGCAGATAAAATCAAGCAGATTGAGGATTTTACCTGGGCCAGCCTGCATGAAATCGCAGCACGTGCCACCGAACAGGGGAAGGATCGGGAAGCCAAGCTGCTTGTAAAATCGTTTGGTCCTTATGCTACCGCTTTTTCCGGCGCTCCAGCGTTAATCGTAGTTCTGTCTACGCCGTACACATCGAAGTTCCGTGAACGAATTTTTGACCCGATCTCCTTCGTCACGCCTGAAATTTGGGAAGAAGAAGGACTGAAGAGCAGTTGTCTGGCCGCACAAAACCTGATGCTGGCCGCACATGCCAAAGGCCTGGCCACTTGTCCGATGACCGGACCAGTACTGCTCGCCGAAGATAAATTGCGCGAATTCCTCAACATTCCTGCCGATCGCGGAGTGAATATGGTCATCGCGCTGGGTCATCCGGCGATCTCACCCAAGCCGGTGCCGCGGAAGGACGTATCCGAGATTTTGCGGATCGTAGAGTAAAGAACATGAAGAGGCTCTTTCCAGCAACCTGTTGGAAAGAGCCTCTTTCTGATCTGGCTTAGGACAACCGGCCGTAAGCCTTCAACGTTTTCAAAATCTCGACAGTAAGCCAACCGCGCCATTCCTGCTCGCCCGCCGGGCTGACCGCCGGGAACGTCAGCGCCCATCCACCATCCTCCTGCTGGGTGCTGATCAACCAATCGAGGTGCTTCATGGTGTCTTCCTCCGAGATGAGCTTCGCTGCATAACTTTCCGGCGTTGGTGCGTAGTCCAGCACTTTGTGGACGTACCCTTCAGCAAGCGGATCCATCTCGATTCCGTTTGGCCCCGTCAGCCAAGCATCCAACCGAGATCGGGCTTTCGCCGCCCGCTCCTGATCCGGTACGTGCTGCAGGAAGGAAATCCACTGGACAGCGTCATGGTAATCCCCGGGAAGGCCTTGCTCTATACATTCCCAGAGAAAGGCGATATTTTTTTGGAACCAATCTTCATGAAAAAAGTCAGTGCGTTCCTGTTGCCCCAGCAACATGCCGATGATGCTTCCCGTCGGGTTGATCGAGGGAACCCCGTCCTGCTCGGTCGTCCACCACGGTGCATGCGGATATCGGTTCACTTCCGTAGTTGCCCGCGGCAAGCCGCCGCCCGGCAGTGTCATAATGCGCAAGTAACGAAGCACACCGTCCATCAACTCCGCCCCAAATCCGCTCACCTCGCGAATCACCAACAACGCCGTTTCCGTGGCCACCGGCTGACTATGCGGACCGCGCATATCCGGCTCCAGCGCATGGCCAAAGCCGCCATCTGCGTTCTGGTACGGGCGAAGTGCACGAAGCACCTCCTCCGCGCTACCTCCTTCAAAGTGGTAAGCAAACCGCTTGCGATCGAGCAGCCGGGCATGCGAATAAATAAACGAACCTGCGCGTTCCAGCACATTCCGTTCTTTCATCTACATCCTCGTCTCCTTCATCACTTCGGATTCGAATACCCAATCGGGATTAAAAACAACCTCCCACAAATGCCCGTCGGGATCTTGAAAATATCCGGAATATCCTCCCCAGAACGTGTCGTGAGGCGGAACCACGATCTTCGCTCCTGCGGCTTTCGCTTGCTCCAACACCTCATCCACTTCTGCTTGGCTCGCCACATTGTGGCCCAGCGTAACTTCCGTTGGACTTGGAGCATGAAGCGTTAGACCAGTGTCATGGGCGATATCCGCCCGCTTCCACAACGCCAGCTTCAGTCCCGCCTGCAAATCGAAAAAGGCAACCGCTCCGTGCTCGAACTCTTGGCCTACGATCCCCTCCGTCGCCCAGCCAAGACCATCCCGATAAAAGTGCACCGCTCTATCCAAATCCTCCACACCTATCGTTAATACTGACAATCTCGGTTTCATGCATTCATCCTCCTTTTTTTGTCGTAATCATCACGTCTACACGTTCAAGCCGGCGAGATCGGCTTAAATCCGGTACCGCTCAGCCAGTTCCGCTGCGCGCTGATGCAGCTCCTCGCGCATCGCCTGGGGCTCAAGGACTTCCGCATCCCGGCCAAAACCAAAGAAATAGGAAACCGCCCAATCCCATTCCGAACCCGGCAGGGTACATTCGAGCCGCCACTCGGCCTCCCCCACCTGCTGCACCTCCTGACCAAAATGCGGATCCTGCTCCGCCAGCAGCGAACCGCGATACGTCAGCTTCACGCGCAGCCGGAAATCCTCTCTCTCGGTTGACGACCGGGGGGTAGCCCCTTTGGCGGCCTCTCCCCTGCCGCCACCTGCGCCCGGTGGGGGAGGGATCTCGGCCGCCTCAACGAAGCGATCGACGCGGAACGTTCGCTTCTCCCCGTGCTCCAGCGACTCGGCTTCGCAGTACCAGAAGCCGTGCGCGGCGTACACGCGCAGCGGCTTCAACGTCAGCTGCCGGCGATAATTCAGCGAGCGGTACTCCGCTCGGATCCACTTTCCGCCGGCGGCATACGCCATCAAGGCGCTGAGGAACGGCGCCTGGATGCCGCGCTCCGGCACCTCCATCTCCACGTGCCGGAGCAATGGAGCAATTTGCCCCAGCATCTGCTCGGGCAAAGCGGAGCGGATCTTGTCGGCGACGGTCCGTTTCGCCTCGCGAAAAGGGCTGTCGGCGTATTTGCCGATGCCGTCCAAAGCCAGCAGGACGGTCAGCGCCTCGCCGGCGTCCAGCTGCAGCGGCGGCAGCCGAAAGCCGTCCATCAGGCGATAACCGCCGCCCGGCCCTGGAAGCGCAACCAAAGGAATGCCGATTTCCGCCAAGGCCTGCATATCGCGAAGCACCGTCCGCTTAGACACCTCCAGCTTGTCCGCTAAGGATTGCGCGGTCTCCGGGCGCTGCTGCAAGGCCATCACAATTGCCATCATCCGGTCCATTCGGTTCATCGCGCTTGGGTTCCCCTCCCGTTAACATCACTATAGCAAACGAATGGTGACAACTGATTGTCACCAATTCAACCCGTTTATTTTCATTCTAGCTATGTATACAAAAAAACACAGCCCTATAAAGAGCTGTGTCTTTCATTATCGCGCTTAGTACCAAACTTTATAAGTGATCCGTTAAACGGAATTGATCTTATAATTTGATTACGTTAGCAGCTTGAGGACCACGGTTGCCGTCAGTGATTTCGAACTCAACGGCTTGGCCTTCTTCTAGAGTTTTGAAACCTTCACCTTGAATAGCGGAGAAGTGTACGAATACGTCTTCGCCACCTTCAACTTGGATGAAGCCATAGCCTTTTTCTGCGTTAAACCATTTAACTGTACCTTTCAAATGAACAACCTCCTAAAAATAATCGCCATCATTGACGAATACCCATATTATACTCTATGCCCACCGACAATGCAACGTGTCTGTTTGCCCACAACTTTTCGCACGAAAAACGCCGCCAGAATCGTATGGTTTCATTTGCTTTCCTCGGGGGCGTGAGTTATCATTTTACATAAAATATTCCCACTATACTGCGGGTTTCATACCTGCGGAGCAAAGCCAAAGATTGGAGAACGTCAGAGATGATCAAAAAACACGAAATATACAAAAAAGACAAATGGAATATGATGACGGTAGAAGTTCAGGGCAGATACATCGTTCTCCGTGAAATTTCCGACCAATGGGGCGAGGAATCGCACACCTTCCTCAGTCGCCCAGCCATGATGGATTGGGTGAAGCGCCGGTTCCCGAAAGAGGAATATACCGGCAACGAGGCGGAATGGAATGAAATTATGAACGCGTTTAAACAGGTGTAGCCCGCCGTTCAATCTCGTACGAAACGGAGCATGGATTATGATGGACACTTCCAATCTCTTGATCTTCATTATTTGCGCTTTTGCGCTGGGCATCGTGGTCATCCTGAACAAGGATCGGCTGGAGCCGCGTCTTAGGCGTGGTCTTGCCCTAGCCTCCGTCGTGCTGATTGCACTGGCGTTTGGGCTGATGATTTACAGCTTCCTTGTTTGATCCCCTATATTTCCTGCAGCAGGCGGTCATACTAAGAAAATGCCCAAAGCGAACTGGACCCTAAGGTTCGAATCACGTTGGGCTCCCGATATTCTAAAGGGAGGTTTTCTTGGTATGCGATTGAAGCGCATTTCACGTGCGATTCCCCTGTTGCTCACCGGCTCCCTGCTCGCTGCCGCATTCCCGGGCAGTGCTGCGATGGGCCAGCCGACCTTATATTACCCAGACCAAAGGAGGATTCCGATGAGCACCGTAATGAAACGTTCTGAAGTACCCAAAGAGCACACATGGCAGCTCCAGGATTTGTTCCCTGATCAAGCTGCTTGGGACAAATCGTATAACGACCTTAAGGCGTTGAAAGACAAAGCCGCCGAATTCGAAGGCAAACTGACGGATGCACAACATATCAAAGCCGTGTTTGAACTGGAAGATGAGCTTTCACTGCAAATTGAGCGGCTCTACGTATACGCCCATCTTCATCACGATGAGGACACCACCAACCCTACATATCAGGCCCTAGTGCAAAAAGCCAAAAAGTTAAGCGTTGAAGTCAGCGAGGCCTTGTCATTTATTACGCCGGAAATTTTGGCCCTGCCGGAGCAGGAGCTCGACAAGCTGATTAACGATCCTGCGCTGGCGGATTACAAGTTCACCTTGCAGGAAATCAAACGTGAAAAGGCGCATGTTCTCAGCAAAACGGAAGAAGCGTTGCTTGCCCAAGTGGGCAATTTGTCGCAGGCGCCGCAGCAAATTTTTGGCATGATCAACAATGCCGATATGAAATTCCCGAAAATCAAAGACGAAAACGGAAACGAAGTGGATTTAACCCACGGCAGCTACATTCAGTTCCTGGAGAATCCTAATCGCGAAGTTCGCGAGCGGGCATTCAAAGCTGTTTACGAAACCTATCGGAAGCAGAAAAATACCATCGCTGCCACGCTGAGCGCGAACGTAAATAAGAACATGTTCTACTCGCGGGTTCGCAAATATCCTTCCGTGCTGGAAATGTCTCTTTATGGGGACAACATTCCGAAGGAAGTGTATACGAACCTGATCGACGCCGTGCATGAAAGCTTGCCGCTCCTGCAACGTTACATGAAGCTGCGCAAGAAGCTGCTGGGCGTTGACGAACTGCATATGTATGACTTGTTCGCTCCGCTCGTTGAGGAATACAAATGGGAAATCCCTTATGAAGAAGCGAAGAAAATGGTCGCGGAAGGACTCCAGCCGCTGGGCGAGGAGTACCTGAAGGTGCTTCGCGAAGGCTTCGAAAACCGCTGGATCGATGTGTACGAGAACGAAGGCAAACGCACCGGCGCTTACAGCTGGGGCGCTTACGGCACCCATCCTTACGTGCTGCTCAACCATAAGGACAATCTGAACAGCATGTTCACTTTGGCGCATGAGATGGGGCACGCGTTGCATTCGTATTTTTCGGATGAAGCCCTGAAATACCGTGATGCCCAATATACCATCTTCCTGGCTGAGGTCGCTTCGACAACCAACGAAGCGTTGCTGATGGATTATCTGCTTAAGAAATCCACGGATCCGAAACAGAAGCTGTACCTGCTGACTTACTACGCTGACCAGTTCCGGACCACGTTGTTCCGGCAAACGATGTTCGCCGAATTCGAGAAGCTCATCCACGAGCGCGCAGAAGCCGGCGAATCGCTTACACCGCAGGAACTGTCGGAAATTTATTACGACTTGAACGTGAAATACCATGGCAAAGACATGGTTGTGGATCAGGATATCGAAATGGAATGGGCACGGATCCCTCATTTCTATACGAGCTTCTACGTTTATAAATACGCTACCGGCTTCTCTGCAGCGACCAGCTTCTCGAAGCAAATTCTTGAAGAAGGCAAACCGGCGGTTGACCGTTATCTCGGCTTCCTGAAGAGCGGCGGCAGCGACTATTCGATTAACATTCTGAAAAAAGCCGGGGTCGACATGTCTTCGCCGCAGCCGATCCGCGAAGCGATGAGCGTGTTCGAGAACGTGATCGAGCAAATGGAACAGTTGACGAGTTAACCTGTCCTGGCCCCTATCGACTACAAAATCCCTTGCCCCAAGCGGACAAGGGATTTTATACTGTCCTAGAAGGAGGTGTACCCTCATGAAAATCCAATGGTCCCTAATTCTGGCTTTGGTCTTTGCCTTGATTACCGCCGTCTTTGCAGTGATCAACGTCGATCCGGTGCAGGTCAATTTGCTGTTTGGCTCCGTCAGTCTTCCGTTAATTTTGCTGATCCTCGGCAGTACGTTGCTTGGCGGTATCATCGTCGGGGCGTTTGGCATTTACCGCGGTTATCGACTGCAACGCGAAGTTAAGGGCCTGCATGCGAAGCTTGTACATATCCAGGAAGCTACCGGCTATGTTTTCCCGGAACCGGAGAAGCCAGAGCGCGGTAAAAAGAAGAAAGCTGCCAGCCATGAAGCTGAAACGGAAGCTGAATCGGCGGAGGAGGACTCCCCCATCCAGTCTTAATGCGGACTAAAGCATCCCACCTATCTTAAGGAGGTTTCCCATGAATATTCAACCGAATGAAACCTATATTTTAAATTTTCTCAAAACTTTGCTGGACACCCCAAGCCCAAGCGGCTTTACCCACAATATCATGACGCTTATCGGACGAGAGGCCGAAGCACTGGGCGTGCCTTGCAGCTTTAATGAAAAAGGCGGCGCGATCCTGACCATTCCTGGACGCGACTCGTCGCGGCGCATCGCCCTCAGCGGCCATGTGGACACGTTAGGTGCCATGGTGCGCGCCATCCGTTCGAACGGTACGCTGGCGATTACCTCGGTTGGCGGGTTCATGATGAACAGTATCGAGAACGAATACTGCCAAATCCACACCCGCAGCGGACGGGTATATACCGGCACGATCCTGTCGACCCATCCTTCCGTTCACGTCTACAGTGACGCCCGCGATTTCAAACGTGAGGAGAAGAACATGGAGGTCCGGATCGACGAGGTTGTGGAAAGTAAAGAGGACGTGCTGAAGCTTGGGATCGGGGTCGGCGACTTCATTTCGTTTGATGCCCGCGCCGTGATCACACCAAGCGGATTCATTAAATCTCGCCACCTGGACGACAAAGCCAGTGTAGCGGCCTTGTTCGGGCTGATCGAATCGATCCGCCGCGAAGGCTGGACGCCGCGCCATGATCTGGTGTTCCTCATCTCCAACTATGAGGAAGTGGGACACGGTGCCTCCTGGATTCCGGACGGCGTGAACGAAATGATCGCCGTTGACATGGGCGCCATGGGCGATGATCTGAGCTGCAAAGAGACCGATGTCTCCATTTGCGCCAAGGACTCCAGCGGCCCTTATGATTATGAGATGACCACTCGGCTGATTGAACTGGCCAAAGGCCTTGGCATCCCGCATGCCGTTGATATTTATCCGTATTACGGCTCGGATGCCTCGGCTTCCTTGCGGGGCGGCCACAATATCCGCGCCGCGCTGATCGGACCGGGCGTGCATGCCTCGCACGCTATGGAGCGGACGCATAAACTGGCGGTCATCAATACGACTCGCCTGCTTGCAGCTTATGTTGCCGATTAAGGAGCAACGCTGGGGAATCGCCATGGCTTCGGTCATGGCGATTTTTCTCATCATCCTGCTGATGATGAGCTGGGGCAGCCGCTACCTGATCCCCCGCCATTATGAATATCATGAGCTTACCGCAGCAAACGGTGTCAAACTGCATGCCTTAGTCGCCGATCCGGAGCGAATTGAACTGCGGGCGGCGGATCAGCCGTTGGGACGTTACCGCGTGTATGGGATGAACGGCGGTTTCTTTTATAACGATGCTGTGTTGTCACTGGCAGTAATCAACGATCAGCCGGTCCAAGGTACGGCCGGTGGCTACGGCTCCGGCTGGTTCAACGCTAAATACGCCCGCGGCACGCTCGTCTGGGACGGCGCTGCGGGCAGCTTCTCGGTGCAGGTGGTCTCCGCCGCAAGCGAGCTGGCCGTTACGGACCGCACCCGCTATTTTGCCCAAGGCGGCGTCAGCATGAAGCTGCCGGATGACGCTGGATGGCGGGCCGCAGCGGTAGAAGCCGAGCACTTGCCGAATCCCGATGAGAACCGGCTCCGCTCCGGTCTCGCGTATGATGCCAGCGGCCGGCTGTGGCTGATCGTCACCCCCACCCGCTGCACCGCCGAAGCGTTCCGCACCGCCGTCAAATCGACCCTGGCCGACGGCGGGCTCGTCGACGGTATCTTCCTCGACGGCGACGGCTCCGCGCAGCTAAACGCCGCCGAAACCAAGCTAAACGGCGATTCTCGTGAGTTGCGGCAGATAATTGTGATTCGGTAAAAGAAAAAACGCCTGTTCGTTAAAATTAAACGAACAGGCGTTTTTCGAGTAGTCATTATGTAAGTCTATTATGCGCCGCCATTTTGACCAATCGCAATGGTAATAGGATGATCAACATGAATTGCACTTGGAGCAGTAAAAGCTAAAGAAATGAGCACTGCTAGATAAACAACAACTTTAGATTTCATAAACTCCGTTTCACCTCACATACGATCTTGTTATATTTCTGACAGATCTCTATAGAAGCCATATGTCTATGATGTTCAAATAATACCATAAAATCTAGAAGCGCTTCCTTATTATTTATTATAACTGAATTTTCTAGACCTTGCATCAAATAATTAAAACCCGTTATGTAATCTTTTTTTCGAAGGTAGTAACTAGTAAGGTCATATAAAAATTGATTGTAACAATTAGGTAGAACCTGATCTTTATATAAATCTTTCGTTTGTTTGAGATTGATATGTGCTTCGATTTCCGACTTGAATTTTTCTAGAATATGATCTACATCAATACTGTATCGGTTCGCAGCATACATTACGTTCGAAATGGATTGTATGAATTCATCAAGATTTTCTGCCATAAACTCTACATATTCCGGCAGATAATCAATTTCACCGCTCTTGAGCCGATTGACGCAGATATTGGCCTTTGACCATTTTTGAAATAAACTTAACCAATGCTTAGTATCTTCATCCGTTTCACGCACCCAGCTCAAGTCAGCATACTGATAAGTATATTCCAACGCCTTAGCATAATCTTCTCTACCATCATACACTTCAGCACACAATAGTTTCGCGTAAACAATATAAACAAACATCGGTCTGTTAAGCCGACGTTGCATTTCGTAAAATTCCTTTTCTGAGCGCCTGTTACTGAAATAGAGCAAACGTGCTTTGCGTTCCATCTCGAGAGCTAGAACCTCAAGCCGATCCCACTCCCGAAGTGAACGGTACAGGTTAGCCAAATCCTTAAGCGCATCCAATTGTGTAACTTCATCCAAACGATCTACGAAAGGTTCAAATTGGTAAGCAATTTTGAGGTTATGAGCTTGATCTGATCCAATCCGAATTTTAAACAACCGATACTGGCATAAAGCTAATCGCTCGGAATGCTGCCTCGTTTCACTCATGGCTACATTCTCATACAAAATTTCCGCAGCACCATATAATTCCTTCTCATAAAACCCCTCGGCCAATTCGAATAAAGACGTAGAGTACGTCAAATTATCCAGTAACATGCATATCGTCCTGCGAATGCAATCCAGCTTGTTTAACTCAGCGCATTTTCGAAGAAACGGAGCCACTCTCCGCCAATCTGGATTTCTCTCTTGCAGATAATCGTTAATATAATGCTCATAATAATGCCCCATGGGTAAGCCCATGATCTCCGTAATTCGATCCAAATGATCGATGGTTAAGGTGCGGTTACCATTGAGGATATAACTTAACGTACCCGCATTAATATTTAACTTGGCCGAAAATTGACTTAAACTTAGCTCATTTTCTTTCATAAAGCAGTGAACTTCCGCCAGAATCGTTGCTGTACTCATTGGCTTTCTCACCACACATTCTTTAGATAAAATGAGGTTGGAATTATATGTATGAAATAAATATATCTTGTTTTCATACTATGGTCAATTTTGGTATTTTACAAGGAAGTAAAAAAATCCTTGCTCTCCCTATTAAGAGACTGCAAGGATTTTACTATGAAGTCATCCTAGTTGGCGTAAAAATATCCTTCTAATTCCTCACTATAAGTGAATTTAAGGACTAATGGGCAATCAAAAAAACCTTTAAGCCGCCATATTCCGCCCGCTCGAACTATTATATATGAAAAATCGATTAGATTTCGCTCGTTTTGGGGATTTCGCCGAAATCTATATGAAATTTCATATACATTTCGGCTTCCGAACCGCAAATCCCTCAATTCTATATGAAAAATCGAGTAGATTACGGGCGATTACCGCATAATAGAGAAAATGTACGCGAAAAATCGAGTACAATTGGGGTGGCTATCATTCCTGCACCTGTTGCAAGTACAACATCCAAGGCTGGACTGAAATTGCAGCGCAGCGCCCAAGTGCATGAACACTCACAACCACCCTCACCCGTTCCGTTGGGCTTCGATCTTCTCCGCCAGCTCATTCAGATACGTCCAACGCTCCATCAGGCGGTCCAGCTCCGCCTCCGCTTCCTGCTGTTGTTGCATCAGCTCTTGCAGGCGAACCGCATCGCTCGCCGCCGCTTCCATTTCCTCGGAAATAGCGGCAAGACGTTGCTCGGCGGCCTCGATGGTCGCGTCGATCGTTTCGAACTCCCGCTGCTCGTTATAGCTGAACTTCAGCTTCTCCCCCCGCCCCGCATTGCGGTTGCCCGAGTTGGCTTCGGTTGCTGAACCTCCGGCAGCCGCAGAGTCCGAAGCTCCCCCCTTCCGCGAGCCTGAACCCGCTGAACTGCCTTCGCTCCCTTTTCCAGCACCATGCGCATCGCTGCCCTGTGTCCGTTCCTCGTAATCGCTGTAGTCACCCACATGAACAGCAATGACTCCGCCACCCTCAAATGCCATAATCTTATCCACGGTACGGTCAAGGAAATACCGGTCATGGGAGACCACAAACACGGCGCCGGGGAACTCGTCCAAATACGCCTCCAGCACGGTTAACGTCTGAATATCGAGGTCGTTGGTCGGTTCGTCTAACAGCAAAACGTTAGGCGCTCCCATCAGCACGCGCAGCAGATACAGCCGCCGCTTCTCACCGCCTGACAGCTTGCCGATTGGCGTCCATTGCATGTCCGGCGGGAACAAGAAGCGCTCTAGCATTTGCGAGGCGGTAATCCGCGAGCCGTCCGCCGTCGTCACTACCTCTGCCGCTTCCTTGATATATTCGATCACCCGTTGCCGGCTGTCCATTTCCTGATGCTCCTGAGTAAAATAACCCAGCTTCACCGTCTGGCCCAGCACAATTTGACCGGCATCCGGCTCAATTCGCCCGGCGATCATGTTCAGCAACGTCGACTTCCCGCTGCCGTTGGGACCCACAATCCCAACACGGTCTCCCGGGACCGCCGTATAGGTCAGATCGCCGATGAGCAGACGGCCTTCGATGGATTTGCGAAGCCCTTCGATCTCCAAAATTTTGCGTCCCAACCGCGTTGAAGCCACTGAGATTTCGAGGTTATCGCTTTTGTATTCCGTCTTGGCCGCTTGCAGCTTCTCAAACCGTTCAATCCGCGCTTTCTGCTTCGTCGAGCGTGCCTTGGCTCCGCGGCGGATCCAGGCGAGCTCACCCCGCAGCAAATTTTGCCGTTTCTGTTCGGAGGCCGCTTCTCGCTCCTCACGCTCGCTCTTAAGCTCCAGGAAACGGCTGTAATTCGCCTCGTAGCGGAACAACCGGCCGTGATCCAGCTCCAGCATTACGTTGCAGACGCGGTCCAAAAAATAGCGATCATGCGTAATCAAGAGCAGCGCCCCACGCCGTTTCTGAAGATACGACTCCAGCCAAGCAACAGATTCATTGTCGATGTGGTTGGTGGGCTCGTCCATAATCAAAAGCTCCGATGGAAGGATTAACGCCGAAGCAAGCGCAACGCGCTTTCGCTGCCCTCCGGACAAGCTGCCCATATTCTGAGTAAAATCGGTGATGCCCAGCTTGGACAAGACGCTTTTGGCCTCACTGACCAGAGTCCATGTCTGCAATCGATCCATCTCCTGGGACAGCCGCGCCAGTTCCGCTTGCCGCCCCGCATCCCCCGGCTCCCGTTCCAGCGCTTCCTCGGCCTCCATATAAGCGGACACCACCTGAAGCTCAGGCCCGCCGCCTTGGAACACGCCGCGCAACACAGAAATGTCCGGGTCATATTCGGGATTTTGCGCCAGAAACGTCACGCGGACGTCCCGGTTAATGGCGACTTTGCCGGAGTCGGCTTGTTCCAGACCGGCGATCACCTTCAGAAACGTAGATTTACCCGTTCCGTTGACGCCGATGATGCCGATTTTATCGTTTTCGCCCATCCCAAAGGAAGCGTCCTGAAACAGCACTTTCTCCCCGTAGGTTTTGGTCAGATGCTCCACCGTTAATATATTCATGCTCAAATCCCTACTTTATCCTATCATCCCAATTCCCCAAGCCAACAAGCCGGCTGCCAGGGAACTGAGTAAATTCACCATATCATTATCCATCCAGCGAAAACCTCGCAGCACCACGGTCTTATGACCGCAATGCGTCGCTACCTCTACCTCTTTGCCGCAAACGACGCAGCGATGCATATATTGAACCGTCGCGCCCAGCCAGGAGTCGGCAAAGGCCCCGGCCAATCCGGAGATTCCGCCGATCAGCCCCCATTTCACCAGGGCAAGCAACGCGGAACCTACTCCGGCATAAGTGTCATCTCCGGTCCACATCCGCAGCAGCCAAGCTGCCCCGCCAATGCATACCGCACCGGCCAGCGCCGCCGTACTGCCCAGCAGCGTCACTCCGCCCGATGTTCCTGAAGGAACCCGGCGGCCGTTTAGAATCGAATGCGGCTCGCTTTTGCTAAGACCGCCCCATTCCGTTGCCCACGTGTCCGCCGTTACCGCAGCCATGGTGCCAACGAAGAAGTAGGCCCATGCCGGATCCGGCCAAAACAGGTTGCCGAGGCAAGCCAGCATCCCCAGCCCGCCGTTCGCCAGCACCTGCCCTGCGTCCCGGCGGCCGCTCTTGGCATACGATTTCTCCAGCTCCGCTTTACGTTCCCCGCGAAAATGCGAGAAGATCGACGAGCTGACGAAAAATAGCAGCAAGATCCCAAACCAGAACAAGTTGCCGGCCCCGTAGTATACCGTTCCCATAATAAATGCCGCCAGCATGCCGGAGAGCGATAACGATCGCTTCTTATAGGCGGCTGCAGACACGATTAGGGCGCAGAGCGCCCCAATAATCCAATCCATCATCATTTTGCCGAAGGACCAACCGCCACTGTGCAGCTGCCCAGCACTTTGTCGCCGTAGGACAGCTCCAGCTTGTCCCCTTGATAAACCGGGCCGACCCCTTCAGGTGTTCCGGTGAAAATCAAATCCCCTTCGCCCAGCCCGTAATGTTCAGCGATATAATCCACAATTTGCTGCAGCGGGAAAATCATCCGGCTGATATTGCCGCGCTGCACAATCTCCCCGTTCTTCCGCAGCACGAAATCTTCATTCGCCGTTTCCACCGTCCCGGGAAAAGCGATGTATGGCGTGATTGGCGCCGATTGCAGGAAGCCCTTGGCCGGCATCCAAGGATTCCCCTTATCTTTGACGATGTTCTGTACGTCACGCAGCGTGAAGTCAATCCCAAACGCGATCACATCCACTAACTCGTCAACCGTCATCCCCGGCTTATAATCGCGGGCGATCCGCAACACCAATTCCGCTTCATAATGCACCGAACCCCGGTCTGCCGGAAGCTCCAGCCCCCTGCCGTCCATGGCGGTCACCGCATGGGACGGTTTTAGGAAAATCATCGGCTCAGTTGGCACCTCATTGCCAAGCTCCTCAGCATGCGCCCGGTAGTTCCGACCTACGCAATACACATTAGCGATCAATTTGTTCATCGTCATCTTCTCCTCCAGGGGATTATGGTTTCCCAATCGATATTTTCACTTTCCCGTCACGATCGCTTGGCGCCAAACATCCGGCCGGTTCGTGCAGAGCAGGATGTCAGGATGCATCGCCGCCACCTTCCGCAGCGACTTCACATCATCCATCGTCCAAGCCATCACTTCAATGCCGTGTTTGAACGCTTTGGCAGCCAGCTCTGCGGTTAATGCCCGATAATAAATCGATAAGAACGAACAGTGCAACAGCTTCAGCCGCAACAGCAAATCTTTGGGCTGCCGATCGATGATCAGCCCTGTGCGGATTCCTCGTCCGATCTCCTTGAGCTTCGCCAGGATTCGCGGTTCAAACGAAGTCAGCACCACCTCATGCTCCATATGCCGCCGTTTGACCGCAGCGACCACCTTTTCCTCCAGCCCGGGGTACATTTTCCCTTCGGTCTTGATTTCCAGATTGACCCGCAGCCGTCCGGCGACGGCATCGAGAAATTCATCGAGGCTTGGCAGCCGCTCCCCGCGGTAAGCCTTGGATTTCCAACTCCCCGCATCCAACGTTTGCAGCTCCGCCCAAGTCTTGTCCTTGACCGGTCCCTTTCCGTTTGTCGTGCGGTTCAGCGTAAAATCATGAATCAACAAAGGCACGCCGTCCTTTGAACATTGTACATCAACTTCGATCCAGTGGACATCCTCCTGCTCCATGGCAAGCTGGACCGCAGCCATCGTGTTCTCCGGAGCAATTCCTGAGAAACCGCGATGAGCAACACATGGGTTACGCATGCTCTCGCCTCCTTCTGATCGGAAACGATCCTTCCACTTAGGTCTGGTCATCCCCCAACAGCGAAGTACCAGATTCTTGAATCCACCCGGTCTTCGAGGTGCTCACTTCTCCGTCCTCGGAGATTCTTACCCCCGGTGAGAAGCCTTCGATTTCTTTTAACAGCTTGCTTCCGTCCTCGGCGTTCATCGGCACAGGCTGCCCGAGTTCCGTACGGAACGGGATCAGCTTCAGATCGCAATCTCCGTCACGTGTGCAGGAAGCGGCGAACACCGCAGTTTCCCACGTCTTCGGATCCTTGGATTTCGTAAAAATAAAGTTGCCCGTACTGTAGGCAATCCATTTCCCTTTGTATTGCTCCAGCCCTTGCATTACATGCGCATGACCGCCGATGACCAGATCCGCACCGGCGTCAATGAAGGCGTGCGCCAGCTTCTGCTGGTGCTCCTCCAGCTTGGTCGTCCGCTCCTTGCCCCAATGGGCCATCACGAATACGAGATCTGCGTTTTTGCGCGCCGCTCGAATGGCGTTCAACGCAGCTTCCGGCGCATAGACCGAGGCTACGCCCGGTTTGTTCGCTCCGGCCACCCATCCCGGCTCCGGGACGACCCGGCTGAAGCCAAACAGGGCAATCTTAATCCCTCTGCGTTCCACATAAACCGGGGCGTACGCTTCCTTACTGTTCTTGCCAGCCCCGACATACTTCACGTTTTGCTGCCGCAAAGCTTTCATCGTATCCAGGAGGCCGGGGACTCCTTGGTCCAACACATGGTTGTTCGCCAAATTCACAGCGTCCACGCCGGCTTGAGCCATCGGTCCAATCGCCTTTGGCGGCGATTTAAACACATAGGTTTTGTCCTCCGCCGGCTCCCCGCCGGTCGTAACCGGCGTCTCCAAATTCAGAACGCTTAAATCGTCGTTCTGGAATAATCCTCTCACATACTCATACGGAAGCTCGTAGCCCGCTTTCTCTAACCGCTCCTCCACTTTGCCGGAGAACATGGTGTCCCCTGCAAAATGAACCAACAGCCGATCCCCTTTGCCGTCTGCCTCGCTTAAGTCTCCATCATTGGACGGCAAATCCGCCGCTTCCTCTTGATCCTCGTCGCCGGTAACGGCGGCGTTATTTTCACCGGATGCGTTCTCACCTGAGTTCGTGGATTTCTGCCCCTTCTCGTCTTCCGTTCCTGCAGCCCCAGCATCGTTGTCCTCCGTCTGCACACTAGGAGCATCTTCGCTTGTCGTATCGCCAACAACTGACCCGTTGTCGCCCCAAGCTC
Organism: Paenibacillus sp. 3LSP; assembly: GCF_032465655.1. Taxonomy (NCBI): domain Bacteria; kingdom Bacillati; phylum Bacillota; class Bacilli; order Caryophanales; family Paenibacillaceae; genus Paenibacillus; species Paenibacillus sp. 3LSP. The sequence goes on from NZ_JAWDJI010000084.1 coordinate 20,202, forward strand.
CTGGCAACTGCTGCTCCGTTCCCGAGTCCAATCTCGCTTGACCAGTGCGTTCCTCCAAATAAAAGTAAGCTCCCAGCACGAAAATTAAAGTGATGAGAGTCAAGTTTAACGTCAGCCAAATCCGATTTTGACGCCGCTTTTTTTCCTGCTGTTTTTTCTTGTATTTTTCCGACCTTGGTGGGTACATTACGGACTCCTTTTTGCATAGATCTATCGTTACGATGGAAGGCGCTGTCCCCCTTCCTTCGCGTTGTAAAGCCGACCGTATGATTTTATTATATCAGGTCTCCGGAAATAAATAGAACCCCTCGCCTATTTTACGGGCAAGGGGTCAGGAAGTCCTATGTCAGGGCGGTTAGCCGGCCATCGCCTTAAGCTTGAGCGACCTTCAGCTGGTCGGCCAATTGCTCCGCCAGCTCCTTCGCTTGCTTGATGCAGTCAGGCAGACCAACGCCGTAAAACGCCGCTCCTGTTGCATATACGCCGGGCAGCTTCTGCGTGAGCTCGCTGCGCAGCTCCGCAACCTGCTGCAGATGGCCCACCGGATACTGCGGCATCGATTTGGGCAGCCGGGTAATTTCTGTGAACAACGGGCGGGCCGTAATGTTCATCAGCTGTTTCAAATCGCCGAGCACCAGCTCCAGCAGCTCCTCATCAGGCAAGAACGTCTTCTCCTCATCGCCGGAGCGGCCGACGTAACAGCGCAGCAGCATTTTGTCGTCCGGGCTCGTGTGCAGCCATTTGATGCCGGTCCATGTGCAGGCGGTAATGTTCATGCCTTCTTTGCGCGGCACGAGGAAGCCTGAACCGTCAAATTGGCCGGTGACATCCTCGCGGTCAAAGGCCATTACCACGTTGGCCACGGACACATAGTTCACCGCATCCAGCGCGGTCACATCCACATGCGGCCGCAGCAGCTCGGCAGCGGCAAACGCCGGCACCGTAACGATCACTTCATCCGCTGGGATCATCTCGCCCGAGGCGAGGACAACTTCATACGCTTCCGTTCCGTTGCGGCGAAGTTCCACCGCCTCAGTGCGCATGCGGCAATCCACATCCGACAGCGACTCAACCAAGCCGTTAACCAGCGTCTTCAATCCTTTGCGGAACGTGAGGAAGGCGCTGCGTTTAGTGCCGGTGTGCGTCTCGGTAGGCTTCTTCCCGGACATCATGCCTTTGATCAGGCTGCCGTAAGCTCGTTCCACCTCTCCAAACTGCGGGAAGGTCGATTGCAGGCTGAGGTGGTAAGTATCGCCGGCATAAATGCCCGCGAGCAGCGGCTCGGTGATGTTTTGCAGCACTTCGGCACCCAGCCGGCGCTCGATAAATGCGCCAAGCGACTCATCCTCTTCGCTGAGCCGAGGCGGCATCACGAGGTCCAGCATCGCCCGGGCTTTGCCGCTCCAAGAGACAAGACCGCTGCGCAAGAACGGTCCCAGCTCGGTCGGGATGCCCAGCACCAGCCCGGAAGGCATCGGATGCAGCTTCCCTTCGCTGACGATGTAGGTCTTCTTGGCCTCCGGGTTCATCGAGACGAGTTCGCCTTCCAGCCCCAGCTCCTTCGCCAGATCAATCATCGCCGTCTTGCGAGCCAGGAAGGAATCCGGACCTTTCTCGATCACAAAATCGTCCTTCTCCAACGTATCAATTTTGCCGCCGAGAGTGTTTCCCTTTTCCAGCAGCGTAATTTGCGGGGTGACGCCCCGTTCCTTGTAAAATTTCCGAACGTAAAAGGCCGCGGACAGACCGGTCAGCCCCCCGCCGATAATGACCACTTGACGTGAAGAATCACGCATGCCTTCTCATCTCTTTTCCCAAGATTTGATAATGACGTCGCTGAGCGCTTCCATATACAAAGGTTCGGTGTTCAGCGATTCGATCCGCTCCAGCCGCATATCCAGCTCTTTGGCGACTGTTTTAGCTTCGATGTCCAAATCGTACAGCACTTCCAGATGGTCCGACACGAAACCAACCGGAGCCACCAAGACGTCCTCTACCTGTTGCTCGCTTAATTCCTTCAGCGTGTCCAAAATATCCGGCCCAAGCCAAGGGTCAGCGGTACGTCCGGCACTTTGCCACGTAAACTGCCAGTTCTTCACACCGGCTTTCTCGGCAACCGCTTGGGACGTCTCCAGCAGTTGATCCCGGTACGGATCGCCCATTTGCAAGATTTTCTCCGGCAGGCTGTGAGCGCTGAACAGCACTTTCACTTCATCACGCAAAGCGCCAGCCTCCTCGAACTGATCCAGCTTAGCGGATACACGTTGGGCGAACGCCTCAATCAGCTTCGGATGCATATGATAGCTCTCTACGAAGCGTGCCGACACTCCCAGTTCCTCCGCTTTCGCTTGTGCCCGCTTAATATACCCGCCGATGCTCATTACGGAATAATGCGGAGCAAGCACGATGCCAATCGCCTCACGGATGCCGTCTTTCGCCATCTGCTCTACGCCATCTTCAATAAAGGGATGAGCATGTTTTAATCCTTGGTAGCAGACAAATTCAACATCTAGGTTCGCGGACATCCGGTTCAAGCTCTCCTGCAGAGCGGCAACCTGTTTATCGGTATTGGCGCGCAGCGGAAACACCCCGCCTACGATCGCCTCATACCGGCTGACCAGCTCCTGAAGTTGTTCTGCGGTTGGAGGATGTCCACGCCGAATATGCGTATAATACGCCTCAACCTGATCCATACTTTGCGGCGTGCCATAAGACATCACCAAAACTCCGATTTTTGACTTCACGATATCAATTCACCTCAAGTACAAAAGTTGTGTGGCTACATTCAATGCGGCTTAGTCTTACGCACGCCGTACAGGTTGATGCATGATGGCTTCCGCTGAATATTCATGTACGAATTCCGTCAGCTCGCGCAGTTTTTCCAGCGAAACCTCCGGAAACAGACCATGGCCCAGGTTAAACACATATCCAGGGGCGGTCAGGCCGTCATCGATAATTTCCTTTGCTTGCGCTTTAATCACATCCATTGGTGCAGTGAGCACATACGGGTCCAAATTGCCTTGCATCGCAAATTTACCGCCCGTCCGGCGCCGGCCTTCTGTAATCGATACCCGCCAATCGAGACCAACGGCATCGGCAGCGATATCCATTAATGTCGGCAGCAGTTCTCCCGAGCTGACACCAGGAAAATAAATTTTAGGTACATCCAAATCCTGAAGTTCGGTAAAAATACGGGTAATCGTTGGTAGTACATACCGCTGAAAATCTTTCGGAGCGAGCGCGCCTACCCAGCTGTCAAACAGTTGGAACGCCTTGCCTCCGCTTTCCACATGCGCCCGAAGGTAGGTGATCACCATATCACCCAGCTTGTCCATCAGTTTGAACCAAGCTTCTGGATCGCCGTACATCATCGCTTTCGTGCGGATATAGCTCTTGGACGGCCGCCCTTCGATCAAGTAGCTGGCAATCGTAAACGGAGCACCGGCAAATGTGATCAGCGGCACATCCAGCTCCTTGTCCAAAATCGCAATCGTTTCCAAGACATGCGATAAATCCTTGTGAACGTCGATCGGTCGAAGCCGCTCAATATCCGCAAGCGTACGGATCGGTTCTTCGATGACCGGGCCGATATTTTTGACGATATCGAATTTAACGCCCAGTGAAGCAACCGGATTCATAATATCGGAATACAAAATAGCCGCGTCCACGCCAAGCTTACGAACGGGCATCATGGTCACTTCCGCCGCCAGCTCCGGCTGCCGGCAAATTTCCAATAAGCTGTATTTCTCTTTGATTTTCCGGTAATCCGGATCATACCTGCCCGCCTGGCGCATGTACCAAACCGGAAGGCGATCCACCTCCTGCTTCCGCAGGGCCCGGATCAAGCGATCATTATAAGCCAAACCGCACGCCTCCAATACTCGTAGAAACCAAATTTTGATAACTGAACATTCAATCTACACTATAAACATTCTAATCTACATTATGCCCTACTTAAAAGTAAGTAACAACTATCACAACGTGGCGAACCTATGACAATCGGATGAAGATGCTATGAAGAATGCCCTGATCCCGGTTTTCAATGGTGTATACTGGTATAACTCTAAGTTTTTCACGCATCCTAGAACCTCAGCGAAAGGAAGTGAAAGCACAATTGAAAACTTGGAAGATAAATCTCATTGTGCTGTGGTTCGGGCAGTTTCTGGTCAACGCCGGGATGACGATGATTACACCGTTCCTCTCGCTGTATCTGGCGCGGGATTTGCACGTGCATGGAGAGCGGGCGATTGGGCTGTGGGCTGGAATGATTTTTGCTGCTAACTTCGCGACTTCGTTTATTTTTCAACCGATCTGGGGGAAGCTCGCCGACAAATACGGACGTAAGATTATGCTGCTCCGCTCCGGCTTCGGCATGGCCATCGTCATTACGTTGATGGGCTTCGCCACCCAGCCGTGGCACCTGCTTGGCCTGCGGCTGCTAAACGGAACGATCTCCGGCTTTAACCCCGCTTCCGTCGCACTGATCTCAGGTACAGCGCCGAAAGAGCGAATGGGTTTCGCGATGGGCACGATCCAGTCAGGCAACGTGGCTGGCACGATCCTCGGCCCCTTAATTGGCGGGTTGATGGCGGAGTGGATCGGATTTCGTCCGATTTTTTACATTACAGGGGTGCTGCTGTTTATCGCATCCATGCTGGCGCTCCTCTTCGTACGCGAGAAGTTCGATCGGGAGGAGGCGCTGCACACGCCGCAGCCTTCTGTATTGCAAGGCTTCCTGGAGCTGAACAAAACGCCGCAGCTCACCGCGTTATTCGCCGTAACCTTCTTGCTGCAGTTTGCGATGCTGAGCCCGATGTCGCTGCTGCCTCTCTATGTGGAGAGGCTGCATGGACAAACCGCAGACGTGGCGTTCTGGGCCGGATTTGTCAGCGCCGTGACGGGCATTTCCAATATGATCACTTCGCCGATACTCGGCAGAATCAGCGACAAGCTGGGCGCTCACCGTATTCTGACCTTTTGCCTGATTGGAGCGGCGGCTACGCTGATTCCGCAGGCGTTCGTACAGACGGTGTGGCAATTGATCGCCATTCGGTTCCTGATGGGCGTGTTCATGGGGGGATTGCTGCCTAGCGTCAACGCGCTGATCCGCTTTTACACCCCGGACGGCATGGAGAGCCGGGCATTTGGGTTTAACAGCAGTACCCTCGCCTTGGGTAACATGATGGGTTCGCTGATTGGCGGCTTTCTCGCCGGGTACATCGGTATCGAGGGCTTGTTTGTAATCTCCGGCATCCTGCTGCTGATTAATATGCTCTGGGTGCGCGTGAAGCTGTATTCGCATCCAAAGCCGCGAATGCCAGCGCCGAGGTAGGCTGTAAGAGGTTGACTTATGTAAATAGTGTCGACCAGCGGTCTTACTGCTCGGAGAACCGAAGATAATTAACGGGAAAACCAACTGTTATTTCGAGGCCAATCCGCCGTTTTAGCATCATTAACAGCAAAAAGTAACGTTATTTCGGACAAATTTGCGCGATAGTGCACTAGCCTTGCACCAAACCTGACATGAGAAATTACAGAAAAATTGTTTGTAAAA
>NZ_JAWDJI010000085.1:0-32883 GCF_032465655.1 Paenibacillus sp. 3LSP
CGACCGCCAGATGAATTTTGTAACCAAACCATGTGATTTTATTGCCGAAGGAATCCAGTTTTGCGCCCCAGTTCGCGTTACCCGTCTGCTTGCTTTTTCGTTTGGGTTGCTTTTTCTCGTAAGCGCGGAGGGCGGCGCTGTCAATAGCGACGTTGCTGCCATCTATGATACCTTCATGCTGACAGCGTGTGACCAAATCCTCAAAAAGCCGTTTTGCCAAGTCCTTTCTCGTCAGTTCTGCGAAGACTCGGCTTAATGTGGATATGGAAGGGGCTTCTCGATCCAGCGGAAGACCACACTGATAACGAAACCGGGGATCCGTATCCAAACGCTTATGCAACCCTGTAAAGGTACTAATTCCTTCAAGCGGCGCAGCCAAGAGTGCTCGTAATATACCCTGTCTGCAGTATCCCTCAGCGCCCCGGGGTGAACGACTCCTCAATTCCCTGGCATACGGCCGCAGATCGAGAGAGCTGAAGAAGATCGGCAATCGCTCCTTGGGTTGAATTTTTAAAAGTTCTTCGAAGGAAAACAGACATTCTTGGAGAATATACAAAGTGACTTCCTCCATCCTTGGGGTTTTTGGGTTTAGTCACTTGAAAACTTCTCCAAGCTGGGGTGAAGTCCCTTTTTTATGTCCGAAAATCCTTGTGGTTCAAGGCCTCAGATTACTGCAAAACGCTCTTATATAACAAACCCAGTACCTACGTGGGTTTGATTTTTTAAGATTTTGGGTTGAGATTTGCTGGGCTCTCAAAACAGACAAGTTTTTTAATGCTTTAAAACTATACAAGATTTACAGTTTGGATTGTCAACAGTAAATCAGACATTTTTTTTAAGGGCTTCTTGGCGATACTGAACAGGCGTCATATACCCTAAGGTTCCATGAATACGATGCTTGTTAAACCAGTTCACGTAGTCATATAATTCTAGCTCCAGATGACGAAGACTCTGGAAGTTCATCTGACCCACAAACTCTGTTTTCATAATCTTGTAGGTAGCTTCAGCCACAGCGTTGTCGTACGGACAGCCCTTCATACTTAGTGATCGGCCGATTTCAAACGTCTCCAAAAGCTCGTCCATCTTTTGATTTTTGAACTCACTACCACGGTCGGTATGAAACCACTGAATCTGGCGTAAATCTCCTTGTACCGTCGCAAAAGCGTGGGAAATCAGAGCAGCGTCCTTGTTCGGACCAGCACTATGCCCAATAATCTCTCGATTGAACAAATCGACCAATACACAAATGTAATGCCATCGATTCTGGACTTTCACATACGTCAGATCGCTGACGACGAAGCGTTTGGCTTCCTCCTGCTCGAACTCTCGGTCTAGAACATTCCCTGTCGTTGCTTCATTACAAGCGGTTTTATGGGGCTTATATTGAGCCACGGTGTAGGTGGAAACGAGCCCATGCTCTTTCATAATATGACCAATTCTACGTCTGGAAACGACGAGTCCACGTTCCTGGAGCTTGACTTTGATCTTTCGTGTGCCGTAAGCTTTTCGATTTTTGTGGAAAATCTCCACAATCGCTTCGGTTATATCGCCTTCGTTAGGTTGTTCTTTCGCTTCATAGTAAAACGTACTTCTTGCGATTTGCAGGACGTCGCACATTGCTGATACCGAGTATTTATCAAGGTTGTTCTGGATGATAGCTACTTTCGTGCCATGATCAGCGCGGCTTGCTTTAAAATATCGTTCTCCATTTTCAGACGCTGGTTCTCTTTTCGCAAAGCGATCAGCTCATTTTCTTCTGACGAGCGATTATCCTTCTCCTTGAAGGAGCCCGTTGTCTGAGCCTGCTTGATCCAGCGGTCTAAAGCGGAGGCTGTGAGGTCATATTCCGCAACAATCGTGGCTCTGGATTTCCCATTTTGATAGAGTTCCACCATTTGTTTTTTGAATTCTGAGGTAAAGGTACGTCGTTGGTGTTTTGGCATTGTAGAGATCCGCTCCTTAACATGATAGGTTTATTCTACAAGCCCTTATTTTTTCTGTCCAACTTAGTGTAGCCGATCCAGTCTCGCCATTTGTGGTAAACAAGATATAAGCCTGAATTTCGAAAGTACGCCTCTTTGAAAACGTGAAAAGGGCTCCGAATCTTTGGTAGAATAGTGTTTGTTCAAACAACATCACCCAAAGAGAGGAGCACCTTTAAGGTGAAGTCTACTACAACCATCAGCAATATCAAGAGCGAATTTTCTCTGCGGAACGCAACGAGCTTCGGAGGCGCTAAAGTCTTTCTGGCCTATCTCGAAAAAATCAAGCTGGCTCAAACGATGCGCGGCCTCTCCGGTGGCAAAGCGCACAACTCGATTTTCCCTTCATCGTATCCTGCTCTACCTCATCGTCGGCTGGATGCTCGGCTGCGAGCGAATTTTTCATTTCCGTAAACTACAACATGACCCGCTGCTGAATCGCTTCCTGGGCGGACGTTGTCCGCATCATAGCCTATTGTACAAGGAATTGGGAAGACTGGGTCGGTCGTGTCCCGAGCTTGCGGCCGAACTGCGGGCGTTGAATCGGGAAATCATCCGACGCTGCCGACTTCCTGCAGCAAACTTTCGAGTTCCTCGGCGATTGCAAGGTGAAGTACGCCCGATTTGACAAAGGATTCGGCGGCGAAGACTTCTACAGCCTTTGGGAAAGCAAAGGAATCGGCTATGTCGGCAAGCTCAAATGGACACAGCGAGGACTTCGCCGGACGCTACGCATGGAAACGAATCGAAGCCAAGGTGGCCTTGTTGGAATGAAAGCATACAAAATTTTACATGGAAAGTGAACCAGCCTCTTCATTGGGGAGGGGGAAGGACCATCCACATGTGGATAATCTGGCTCGGCCGGACGGGAAATTATCCACATTTTTGCAAGACTGATGCTGACCTTCTAGCAACAATGCCCCGTTATTATAGGCTTTCGAAATTCAGGTTTAGCTATATTTCTTCACTTCTGTTAATTGACGGCGCAACTTAGCTAAAGCCTTTAAGCGATGCTTTGAGATGTTCTGTTGAGATCCCCCTAGAATCTGTGCTATTTCTTTATCACTTAACTTTTGTACATATGCTAAAGATAAAATCCGTTGTTGTAGTTCCGATAAAGATTCATAAGCTTGAAAAAGAGAATCATCCGTAATGTGATCTTTTAAATTTGGTGATACTCGCTCTGAATCATAAATTGTAAGTAATGATGACTCTAGACTTTCATTATTATCTATTATCAAAGGAAATCTAGTAGTCATCATCCGCCTTTTTTTGTCATAATTAATAGAGTTGTAGTAAATAAGGTTGGCTATATACTTGATAAAACGACGATTAACACTTACATGAACATTCTTTTCCATATAAGCCCCCCCTTTGACGAAATCACTTCCTACTCTATAAAGAGGTACCACACAGAATTTTTACAACCAAATTAACGAAAACGAACCATCTTTCCTATATTTTACCACTAATTATTCCGAAAACAATTATATAAATTTAGAAGCGCAATCAAGAAATAGGAACAGGGCTGGGGGCAATTTCACAATCCGAAGAATCTGGCGATTTCGCGAAGTCTGGAGGCCTCCGGATTGCTGGAGAACTCTGAGTAGTGGAAATCGCCCGAAGACGCGGTGCCACAGAAGGTTTCAGTCCCTAATTACGGTCAGTGAATGAGAAAACCAGAATCGGATTTTCAACCATAAGTTTGAAAAGAAAGGAATAATAACTATTTTTCCTTGCAATTAGGGTATTTTTTCTGTATAGTACGAGGTACGGATCTATAAAATGCAGGCTCTCAACTCCGTGGTTAGGGGTCCCTTGCAAGTTATTTCTGGAATCATACATATACAGACTCCCTCAAGGGGTTCGAGAAGCCACTGGATGCATCTGATGGCTTCTCACCATTAAAGGATTACTAAAGGGTGGGCAGGTTCCCTTTGCCAAAGGGCAGTTCCAGGGGCTGAATATGTTGCCTTGTCATGTCCAAGGTTATAGAAAGTCAATGGTGTGAGGAAATATTAATAATTAGGGGGCTACTAATAATTTATGTTGAAGAAAAAATATACAAAGTATACCCTATTACTTATTGTAGTGCTCTTTGCTGTAGGCATTATGTGGGTTTTTAATTCCATTCCTCAAAACACTTCATTTAACGACCTTGTTATAAATCATATTAAAGTTTCCGAGATAACTTCAATTGATATTCTTAAATTTTCTAGAGAATCATCAAATGTAGAGGAAGAAATTAAAGTGGAAGATGATAGCATCGATAAAATAATTAGTGATTTCTCTACAATAAAATTAAGAAAAGTTAGCTCAGTTGATGTAAATCCTTACAGAACATATCAATTATCAATAAGAACAAATCAAGATAATAGATTTAAAATAAACCTTTATGAAGAAGATTATATGGAAATATACGATGCTAAGAAAAAGGAGCTAGGTTCGTATAAAATAATTAGTGATTATAATGTTGAAACGATTCAAACTTTATTTCAAAAATAGACGGCCGCTATCATTGATAGCGGCCCAATCTTTTTCTTAATTTACCTTGGAGTAATTTATCTTTACATAGGGATCCAATTTCCGCCTTTGATATGAAGTGCGGTTACCACACCTTTACCAGTAACAAATCTTATCCGCTCTCCATCCACAGTATATTCAAGGAAAGGGAGCTTGACTCTGATCAGGTCATATTTCGGGTTATCTACCAAAAAATATTCAAGATTAGCTAATTCGCTATACCCCGCTTCAAGCAGACCTTTGAACGCTTCTTCTTCTGAAGGGGACATAAGTGATAACACGCCGACAACACCCGCGACAACACCTACTGGAGTGCTCTGAACAAAGATCAGTCCTAGAATAGTAGCCACTGCACCTAATCCGCTCATCAGGTCATTATTGCTAGGCTTAATAATGCCCTTATCGATAACTAATCGTTGCGCTCTTACAATATCTCTAATCTGTGACAAACTAACAGTAACTTCAGAAGCATATTCTCTGGCCATTTAAAACAACCTCCTATAAAATATATTTTTTGAAATCCCCGGGGCGTTTCACACTATATAAAGAAGCGTGAGCATCTGATTTTACAACCACTCTTAACTTTTATTTCAGTTCACTAAGATCAAAATTTTGTATGACCTCTATCATTTTTACATAGAGTTCTTGTTTCAAGTCTTCTCGTTGATCCGCCGGCACTTGTTGCAATGAGGCCTTTATCTTTGGGGTAAAACAATTTAAAATCTGTATTGTTGCCTCCTGATCGTGATCCTGTTGTGCTTTTAATAACAATTCGGCCATCATAAAATCACCCCTTTGCGTTTTTTTGTATTTCATTTTTCAAGCCATTAATAGCCTCGCTTAAATCAGAAATTTTCTTTTCAAAACGAATTAATAAATACGAGGTAATTGCAATAGGGAATCCTAAATTAGCAATAAAAGCGGTAAAATCAAACTCAGCCATATTCCTTCACCTCCCGTTAATGGATGGCTCACCTTAGCTATAGCCTTTTACAACAAATTTCCTAAACCATATACCTTACAAAACGACGATTGTCATTTACATAATCGGCCTTCTTCATATAAGACCCCCTTATTGAAGAGATCACTCCCTACTTTATAAAGAGATACTAAGCTGTTTTTTTACAACCGCTTTCAAAAATGAACGAATACAATGCATGCTGCTCCGTAGGACTTGTTTTAGCTATCATTCAACAGGTGAATCGCACAATAAAAGAGGCTGTCCCTAAAGTCAAGTTTATGACCGTTGATATGCTCCCCATATGGTAGACAGATGAAATAATAAAAAACTGTCACCATAAGGGGAGCATTTCTTATGAGTAAATCAGAACGTACAGCTTTAGAGAAAATTTACATCATCCAGCAAATTGAAAATGGATCCATTGGAGTGATGGAGGCAGTCAGGAGATTTGGCGTCTCGAAAACAACCTTAGCGAAGTGGCGTATGCGTTATAAGTTGGAAGGCTGTGAAGGATTCCAAAAGAGGCGGAGCTACCCTGCTGAACTTAAGCTTCAAGCGGTTATGGATTATTTACATGGCGGCTTGTCCCCATATCAAGTCATCAAAAAATACCGCATCGCCACTCAAAGTCAACTCGAGAGGTGGATAAAGAAGTATAATGGTCATAGCAGTTTTAAAACGTATACGGGGGAAAGGACCGCTATGACCAAAGGACGCGCTACAACATGGCAGGAACGGATTGAGATCGTGCTTTATTGCCTTGCACATCACAAGGACTACGGAAAGGCAGCCAAGCAGTTTCAAGTTTCCTATCAGCAAGTTTATGGATGGGTAAGGAAGTATGAAGCTGGTGGAGAAGAAGCGTTGCGAGATGGCAGGGGACGCACAAAAGCGCCAGAAGAGTTAACGATGGAAGAGCAGCAGCGGTTGGCGATGAAGAGGCTGGAATACGAGAACGAACGGTTGAGTGCAGAAAACGCATTGCTAAAAAAGTTACAGGAATTCGAAAGGAGGGATCGTTAAGCCAATATCGCCAAGAGCACGTGTATCGTGCCATTCAAGCGTTACATCAAGAGGAAGGATTTCCATTGCAACTCTTGTGTTCAGTTGCAGGGATCCCTCGTTCAAGCTACTACAAATGGCTGAAATGCAAACCCAGTTGCCGTGAAGCAGAGAACAAATAACTCATGGATATGATGACATCCCTGCATGAGAAGGTGGACGGCATCTTCGGGTACGTCGACTGACCTTGCATCTACGCAGAATGACTGAAAAGCCGATCAACCATAAACGAGTGCAGCGCCTCATGAAGCTGAAAGGCATCCAGTCAGTCATCCGCCGGAAACGAAAGAGGTATATGCGATCTACTCCGCAACAAGTAGCAGAGAACCTGTTGAATCGAAATTTTCAAGCGGATGCATCAAACGAGAAATGGGTAACTGATGTGACAGAATTCAAGTACGGCAATGGTCAGAAAGCGTATTTGAGCGCCATTCGGGTCTGTCAATATTTTTGTGTAAACTCGAATATAGAGAATCACCCACGTGGGGGAGATTGCCCCTCACGGCAAATGCTGGTCGATGCGTTCCGGGAAGAAGACGGAGAGCTGGAGCAGCATTTGGCCCCAGTTTTGGACTCGCCCCGTCCATTTGCGTGTAACATCCATGGTGACGAGGTACAGCATCTTGAGTAAAGCCTCGTCCGTCGGGAAGATGCTTTTGCCTTTGGTCACCTTGCGAAGCTGACGGTGATAGCTCTCAATCATGTTTGTCGTATAGATGAGCTTTCGGATTTCCGGCGGATACTTGAAGAACGTAGCAAGTTCATCCCAGTTGGTACGCCACGAACGGATGATAAGCGGGTACTTGGCTCCCCACGTCTCTTCAAAGCGGTCCAACTCCACAAGTGCCATTTCTTCCGTTGTGGCCTTGTAGATGGGCTTCAGATCCGCCGTCACTTTCTTGAGGTTTTTGTAGGATACGTAGCGTGTCGAATTGCGGATTTGGTGAATGATGCACTTCTGGATTTCGGTCTTCGGGTAACAAGCTGTAATCGCTTGGGAGAAGCCGGTTAGGTTATCAACACAGGTAATCAGGATATCCTGAACGCCGCGGTTCTTGAGGTCGTTTAGAACGCTAAGCCAGAACTTTGCGGATTCGTTCTCGCCGACCCACATACCCAGCACGTCCTTGTTGCCATCCAGGTCAATGCCGATGACCATGTAGGCCGCTTTGTTCACGATGGCGCCGTCCTGCTTTACTTTGAAATGAATGGCGTCCAGGAATACGACTGCGTAAACGGCTTGCAGCGGGCGATTCTGCCACTCCTTGATAAGCGGAACGATCTTGTTCGTCACATTTGAGATCATCGTCGGCGAGACGTCGATGCCGTACAGCTGATGTAGGTGATCTTGAATTTCCCGCGTGCTTACTCCCTTGGCATAAAGCGCGATAATCTGATCTTCAATGCCCGTTACATTCGATTGATGCTTCCGGACGACAAGTGGCTCAAACTCGCCGAGACGGTCTCTGGGAACCGCAATCTCCTGCCCGCCGTACTCGCTCGTAATCTTCTTCTTGCTTTTCCCGTTGCGGCTGTTGCTCGTCTGCTTGTTCTGCACGTCATGCTTCTCGTAACCTAGATGCGTGTCCATCTCGGCTTCAAGCATCTCCTGCAGTGTTTCAGCAAACAAGTCTTTCAAGGCATTCTGTGCGTCCTGAGCGGTAACGTGGTTATTCTCCTTAATGAACGATCTGAGCTGTTCTTTCGACCATAATCCCATATGTGCTCCCAACCTTTCTGATACTTTTATTTTAACAGGTTTGAGAGTTTACACAGTTTATTTTACAGACTCCGCCATTCTCGATCTTCATGACAAGTCGATCGTGGCTTATGTCTTGGAGAAATCCAATAACAACTCCCTTGTATTTCAGACGCTAAAGAAAGCCTTAAAAGCTGCGCCTGGAAGCACACCGATGCTTCATAGTGACCGGGGATTTCAATATACTTCGCTTGCCTTTAAGAAGCTATTGGACGAAAACAAGATCACCCAAAGTATGTCACGTGTTGGACGATGTATCGATAATGGTCCGATGGAATCCTTCTGGGGAACATTGAAACCAAACATATTTCGATGAAAGGCTCCGTCGGCTTGAAGGGAGAGAAGATTCCGTTCCTCTTCTTCATGGACGACAAGGGGATTGCGCTGCAGGTTGAAGGCGCGAAGCAGCCGTTGTACATACCTCAGTCCATTGAGGGCGTGACGCTGCCTGACACGAGCGAATTGGAAGCCGGGGCGCAGGAGCTGACCGTCAAACTGGCGGAATTCGTGCTGAAGCATTTCCCGAACCCTTCGGTATTGACCGTGAAGCAAACTTCCTCGCAGGTAAACGGGGAGACGTTGAGCTTGACGAACCTGCATGCGGAAGTGCGCGGCGACGAGCTGTTTGGGCTGATTAAGCCGTTCCTCGCCAGCGCGGTGAAGGATGAGCAAGGGCTCAGAGACCTGATTGGGGATTATTACGCGCAGCGACAGCGAAATGTGGAACATCGGCGGGACAGTAACCGCGGATCAAGTGGATACGAGTGTCGGTGTTATCGACGTGACGGAAACGGAGTTGACCCCAGGGCAAATTTTGCGCAATTTCCAGGGTTCCGCTCCGCTGTACAAATTGCTCAAAGAAGACCTTAATTTGACCCATAGACAGCTTGTGCTCGATACCCAAAGCGACTACTATGGATTGATCACGAAGAACGGCATCTCCTTTGTACAGTTGCGTTACTTGGCTGAGCAGTTAGACGCCGAAGTGAAGTGGACGCCGGGGTCTGGCCAGATTGTCGTGATCGATGACCTGACCGGCAAGGAGATCGTTCTCAAGGTCGGCTCGAAGAAAGCGGCGGTGGATGGCAAGGTGGTAACGCTGAGCCAGCCAGCCTTTGTGCATAAGGACGGGTTGACTTACGTGCCGCTCCGATTCCTGGCAGAGGCGCTTAGCGCATCCATAGACTTCGACGCTGACGGTTGGATCACTATCGTTAGAGAATAAGCGGTGCAATCAAAACGATAATGGAGGGACCTTCCCATGCTATCCTGATGATGGCAAAGGGAAGGTCCTTTATTTTGGGCTGACGATTGATTAATTGTCCTAGCCTGTGTATAATGATAATCATTATCAGTAGAAAATGGGGGAGCAATACAAATGAAGGTGTTCAAACATCGATTTCTTGCGGTGGCAACGGTTCTGTTGCTGACAGTTGTGCTTGCGGCTTGCGGCCAAAACGGCGGCAATACGGCAAACGATGCGGCGGCGTCGAACCATAATGCAGCGGGAAGCGCGCAATCCGGCAACGGAACCAACGATTCCGCCGAAGGACAAGCGGCAACGAAGGTTTACAAGGACTATACCGGGCAAGAGGTTGAGATTCCAACCAATCCGCAGCGGATTGTATCCATTACGCATCTGGGTGATCTGCTGGCTCTCGGCGTGAAGCCGGTTGGGGCGGGCTCGCTTGCTCTGGAAAACTCGGTTCTGCTGAATAAGGAACTGGAAGGCGTGGAAAGCGTCGGTGATATCTCAGTAGAGAAAGTGCTGGAGCTTCAGCCGGACCTGATTATTGTCCCGACCTATACACCGGCCGATATCGTTGAGCAATTAAAGAAAATTGGTCCGGTTGTCACCCTGGCCACCACAGGCTGGGAGGGAATTGACCCGCTGGAGGAAGTGAAGACGGTGGGTGAAATGCTGGGCCGTGAGCAACAAGCGGAGGAATTTATTACCCGGTATAAGCAAAAAGCCGAGGAGGCCAAAGCCAAGCTCAGTGAGGTGATCGGACCCGATGAAACTGTCGGCACGTATTCGATCTGGGCGAAGAACTTCTGGGTATGGCCAAAAACCCGGGATGCCGGCTATAACCTGTACGAAATGTTTGGCTTGAAGCCGCAGGAGAAGATCGAGAAAGAGGTATTCCCGACCACAGGCGCGGATATTTCTTTGGAGGTTGTTCCGGAATATGCTGCGGACCATATGTTCGTGACGGTGTATGAGCCGGACGGCGGGAAGGAACGCGCAGAGGAAGTCATGAATGGACCGGTGTGGAAAAACATCCCTGCCGTGAAAAATAACCACGTGTACTTGCTGAACTACAAAGAGTTCTGGATGGTGGACGGACTGAATCTGGAGAAGCAGCTGGATATTCTTGTGGACCTTGTCGTCAGCCAAAATCAAAAATAAAACAACCAACCCAAGAGGCCCGTTCCTCGCGTCGTTTGCCGATGCGCCAGAACGGCTTTTTCATGTCTAGCGCCAGCCGGCAAGCCAGCTTACAAGATCTGCCGGTGGATGGACAACGCCCATTCCTCCGCGATCATGCGCTCGGGAAGGAGATCGCCAATCAACATGAGATAAGTGGATCATTGACAAAGAAGACGCTAGTTTCTAAGATATGTTTATTCGTAATGATTACGTTTAATACCCAAGAATAGGATGGATCGATATGCTAAAAATGAAACGGGGCGACGTCCTGCTGATCGTTGTTCTGGTCTTGTTGGGTTCGACGTGGCTCTTCCTGCGCCAGGTGCTGGAAAGCCGGGAGACGGTAGATCCGGCAACGCTTCGCGCCGAAATCCAGGTGGACGGCGAATCCTACCGCAGCGTCCCCTTGGACGTCGGGGAGGAGACCATCGAAATCCACTCGAAATACGGGAACAATACGCTAAAGGTCTTTGACGGGGGGATCCAAATGATGTACGCCGACTGCCCGAGAAAAATCTCCATGCAGATGGGCTTCATCTCCCGGCCCGGCGAGACGATCATCTGTGTGCCCAACCGTGTGTATGTGGAGATCGTCCGCAGCGGCGCTCCAGGCCCGGATGATAACGGCGTAGACGCCTATATCCGCTAGTTTTCCATCCCCGACAGATCCTCCCATGCTTTCACCGAATCCTCGCTAGGATAGACGTAGGGTCGTTTGTGGTCTTGGAATTTCTCGGATGCGCTCCGCGTTAACGGTAAGGATCGCCTCGCCCTCCCGCGTTTGCGGCTCAATGGTTCCTTCCACCTCAAGCCAGCTGTCTTTAGTCAGCTCAACAAGCGGCTGGTCGGAGGTGACCACGAGCCCAAACGCGCTCCGATCAGCACGAAAGGCAGCGCTTCCAGCAAGATGCTGAGAAAGCTGGTTTTGAACGTTTGCAGCTCGTCAAGCGGGACCTGTCGAATCAGCGACGGGTATAGGACCGTCAGGCAGGCGAGCGCGAAAGCGGCCGGCACAAGAATCGGCAGCATTCGGGTGATGGCTTGTTTATTCATGGCGTACTCCTTTTAGACAAAATCAGGATCTAGTGCAGTATTATACTATTATTTTCCAAGGCGTTTCAGAACGAAGTTGATAGATTCGTTTGCAGATCCATATCGATAGTTGACAAAGCCCAGGGAAGGAAGATATAATATTGATTGTTAATCGTAATAATTACGAATAAACCAGAGCGGGCATCTGGTCTTGCATACGAAAGGGGATGAAACGAAATGAATGAACATATTGCGCGCCCGATTCCCGTTACGGTGCTGTGCGGATATTTGGGTTCGGGCAAAACAACGCTGCTGAACCACGTCTTGAGCAATCGCCAGGGGCTGAAGGTGGCGGTGATCGTCAATGATATGAGCGAGATTAACGTCGATGCGGAGCTGATCAGCGCCGGCGGGAGTTTGTCACGCACGGAAGAGAAGCTGGTGGAGTTGTCGAACGGCTGCATTTGCTGTACGCTGCGCGAGGATTTGCTCAGAGAGGTGCAGAAGCTGGCAGCGGAGGGGCGGTTCGATTACATATTAATCGAGTCAACAGGGATCAGTGAACCGGTACCAATCGCCCAAACGTTTACTTATGCGGATGCCGAGACAGGGATTGATTTGACGGGGATCGCCAAGCTGGACTGCCTGGTTACCGTAGTGGACGCCTACCGGTTCTGGCATGATTTCTCCTCCGGAGAGACACTTCTGGAACGCGGGCAGCAAGCAGGAGAAGGCGACAATCGCGATGTGGTTGATTTGTTGATCGATCAAATCGAGACCTGCGACATTTTAATTTTGAATAAATGCGACCTGGTAGACGAGGAGGAGTTGAAGGAACTGGAGGGTGTCCTGCGTAAACTGCAGCCAACCGCCAAGTTTATCCGCTCCACGATGGGCTGCGTGGATCCGCAGGAAATTTTGAACACAGGCTTGTTCGATTTCGAGAAAGCCAGCCAATCGGCCGGATGGATCCGGGAACTGGAGTTGGAAAACCATACGCCGGAAACGGAGGAATACGGTATCGGTTCGTTTGTGTACCGGCGGAGACGGCCGTTTCATCCAGAGCGATTGGCGCAGTTTATGAGCCAGTGGCCAGAGGAAGTGGTGCGGGCGAAAGGGCTCGTTTGGATCGCAACGGAGTCCGATATGGCGGCGAATTTGAGTCAGGCCGGGCCGTCGATTCAATTTGGTCCGGCTGGTTATTGGCTAGCCTCACTGTCTGATCGTGAGCGGGAGGAGCTGTTTAACGAAGAGCCGGAGCTGCGGCGTAAATGGGACGATGTGACGGGCGACCGGATCAATGAACTGGTGTTTATCGGCATTGGAATGGATCGCGCCGGGATTGAACGGGAGCTTAATGCTTGCTTGTTAAGCGACGAAGAGATGCAGATGAATTGGGCGAACTTCCCCAATCCGCTGCCGTGGATTTCGGCGGAAGAGCTGGCGGGCGCCAACTAAAGACTAATTTTTGAGGAGGAATAGACATGCGAGTGGTCATCACATTAGCTTGTACGGAGTGCGGGGATCGAAACTATACGACCACGAAAAATAAAAAGACCCATCCCGAACGTCTGGAACTGCGGAAATACTCACCTCGGCTGCGTAAATACACGATTCATCGGGAGACACGTTAATCAATAGTGGAGGATGGCTAGCGTAAAGGGCGAATTGTCGTCTTTGTTAATCGTAATAATTACGCTCTAGAAAAGAAGGGGTAACATGATTTTATCCTCGATGGAAAATGTCGTGTTTGGGTATGGTGACAAACCGGTTATTGACGGGGTATCCCTCGAAATCCATGCTGGCGAGTTCGTTGGCATTACCGGACCTAACGGTGCGGCCAAGACGACGCTGCTCAAGCTGTTGCTCGGTCTGCTGAAGCCGTGGAGCGGGAGCGTGAAAATCAACGAGGAAGCGTTGGTGGAGGGCCGGCTGAACGTAGGTTACGTCCCGCAGCAAGTCGCCGCGTTTAACAGCGGGTTCCCTAGCCGGGTGCTGGAGCTGGTGAAGTCGGGGTGTTATCCCCGGCTCGGTTTGTTTCGCCGGTTTGGTGCAGAGGAGCAGCAGATCGTCGAACGCAGCTTGAAGCAAGTGGGGATGTGGGAGCAACGATACCGGAAAATCGGCGAGCTGTCAGGCGGACAGAAGCAGCGGATTTGCATTGCTCGAGCCTTGGCCGGGCAGCCTCGGGTGCTGGTTCTGGATGAACCCACGACGGGCATGGACCGGCAAAGCCGCCAAGGATTTTATCAGCTGCTGCGGCACATGACGGACCAACACGGATTGACGGTGATCATGGTGACCCACGGCCCGGAGGAAGCGGAGGCGTATCTGGACCGCATCATATCCCTGGAGCAACAGGAAAGCGAGGAATGGCAATGCTTGACTACGCGTTCATGCAGCGTGCGTTTTGGGCCGGCGCTTTGATCGGCAGCATCGCCCCGGTCATCGGCGTCTTCCTGATGTTGCGGCGCCAGGCGCTGATGGCCGATACGTTGTCCCACGTTTCGCTGGCTGGTGTAGCCCTCGGGGCTGTGCTGGGCTGGAACCCGGCCTTGGCCGGCTTTGTCGCTGCCATCCTCGGCGGGCTGCTCATCGAGCAGTTGCGTCGGAGCTACCGAGCGTATAGCGAGATGCCGGTTGCGATCGTCATGACTTCGGGGCTGGCACTCGCCGTCGTGCTGATGAGCTTACGAAGCAACCTGAGCCAAAGCTTCAGCGCGTACCTGTTTGGCTCGATCGTCGCGGTGAGCGACACACAACTGGTGTTGATGGCTGGCGTCGCTTTGCTAGGCGCCGCGTATTTCATCGTGCTGCGAAGACCGCTGTACAGCCTGACTTTTGACGAAGAAACCGCTCGAATCAGCGGGATCCCGGTGAAGTGGCTGTCGTTCTCCTTCGCGGTGTTTACCGGCATGGCGGTGGCGGCGGCGATCCCAATTGTTGGCGTGCTGTTGGTGTCCTCGCTGATCGTGTTGCCAGCCTCGCTGGCGCTGCGGTTGGCCCGCGGGTTTGCGGCAGCGATTGTCATCGCAGTTGCCTCCGGCCTAACGGGGATCTTCAGCGGGCTAACCGCTTCGTATTACTTGGATATGCCGCCCGGCGGGACGATTGCGTTGATTTTGCTGCTGTTTTTATTAGCCGGCATCGCGGGGCAGAAGGTACGGGGATCCCTAGCTCGGAGGAACGGGCGCAGCGTGAGGCAGGCGGCGAGAAGCCAAGGGGAGTCTATAACCTTGCCGTCGGAAGAAGGCGGAAGAATTTAGTGTGGAATCAAAGGGAGAGATGAGAATGAATTTACAATATGTGAAAAGGTTCGCCACTGCGGCGGCCCTGAGCTTGATGCTGGTGATCGCCGGTTGCGGCGGGGGTGGACAGCCCGCAGGGAATGCTGCCAATTCGGCGAATGCCGCAGAGAAGACAGCAGGCAATAACGAAGCGGTGAATGCGAAACAGCCGTTGCGGATTCAAACGAGCTTTTACCCGATCTACGAATTTACGAAGCAGGTGGCTGGCGATCTGGCGACGGTGGAGTTGCTCGTTCCCGGTGGTGTGGAACCCCACGATTGGGAGCCTAGTCCTCAGGATATTCGGAAGCTGACGGAATCCGATCTGCTTATCGTAAACGGTGCCGGAATGGAAAGTTGGCTGGAGCAGGTGGAGGCCTCTGCATCCGGCGGCAAGCCGGAGATCATTGAGGCCAGTGAAGGGATTACGCTGATGGAAGGCGGAGAAGAAGAGGAGCATGGGCATGACGAGGAGCATGCAGCCGAAGAAGAGCATGCCGACGGGGATGAGCATGACGCAGATCACGCTGCGGATCACGACGCAGATCATGAAGCCGAAGCTGGAGAAGCCGCTCACGACTCCGATCATGATCATGGCCACGATCACGGCGGGCTGGACCCGCATGTTTGGTTGTCACCGGCGCTGGCAGTCCAAGAGGTTCGCAACATTGAAGCCGCCTTGGCGAAGGCTGACCCGGAGAACGCCGCGAACTATAAGCAAAACGCCGACGCATACGTTGCCCAGCTAGAGCAATTGGATCAAGATTTCGCCAACGCGTTCGCTAATGCGAAACGCAAGGATTTTATCACACAACATGCGGCATTTGGTTATTTGGCTCAGGAGTACGGGCTGACTCAAGTGCCGATCGCCGGGTTATCCCCTGACCAGGAGCCGTCAGCGGCGCAGATGACGGAGATCGTGAAGTTCGCCAAGGAGCATCAGGTGAAGACGATTTTCTTCGAGACGTTGGTTTCTTCCAAAGTAGCCGAGACGATTGCCCGGGAAATTGGAGCGAAGACAGCGGTCCTGAACCCGATCGAAGGACTGACGGCCGAAGACGAAGCAGCTGGCCGGGACTATCTGTCGCTGATGCGTCAAAATCTTGAAGCTTTGAAAGCTGCGTTAAACGAGTAACTTCACTGGATACGATATGTGCTCCATAAGCAAAGCAGCCCAAAGCCACATTAGGCAAGGGCTGCTTTCTTTTTCTAACGAATGTTTTTACCATAGAAGATTTCATCCATTTCGGTGACCAGCATCTCGGTAATCTGCTTTTGCTCTGCGGGAGACAGATCGTCCTTCGTGTACCCAAACAGATAGTTGTTTAAATCAAATTGCTTCAACTTGCATTTCGTGTGAAAAATATGCTCCGGGTACACATTAACATCAATCATCTGATACTTCTCGATTACTTCATCGGGAATATAGTTCTGGATCGAGCTGATATCGTGGTCGATGAACAGCTTGTGGCCGTTAATGTCGCGGGTAAAACCGCGCACGCGGTAATCGATGGTCATGATGTCCGCCTCGAAGGAATGGATCAGGTAGTTTAGCGCCTTCAGCGGCGAGATCTCCCCGCAGGTCGAAACGTCGATGTCGGCGCGGAACGTGCTGATGCTCTCTTTCGGATCGTATTCAGGATACGTGTGGACGGTGATGTGGCTTTTGTCGAGCTGTATCACCACAGATTCCGGCAGCGGTCCGGGCGATTCGTCAAACGACTCGGTGGGCACCTCCACCACGGGGCCTTCAGAAATCAGCATCGTTACACTGGCCCCCTGCGGAACGTAATCCTGGTTCGCGATATTCAAAATATGAGCGCCAATAATTTCGGAGACGGTGCTGAGAATTTTCGTCAGGCGGTCGGAATTGTACTGGTCGTCGATATAGGCGATATAGGCTTCGCGTTCCTGTTTGGTCCGGGTGTAACAGACATCGTACATATTAAAGCTTAACGTTTTGGTCAGGTTGTTGAACTCATGCAGCTGAATGCGCTGCTCCGGCGTCAACTTCATGAGAGATCCCCCTTAGCATAGGTATACCCTATTGGTTATTCCCTTTTCTTCTGGAAATAAAACGTTCCGCTGCTGCTGTATCCCCATCTGGTGAATCGATGTCTAGTCTTTCGGGTCCTGAATCGAATCTGCTGGAGATGTCTTCCTTCCCTATGATTCCCACCTTATGTTAGTTTGACAGAAATAGCATTCATATTGTATCCTACAATCAAATTGAATTAGACCTCACTTTCTAGCAATGGTGGGGTAGAGGCGCGATATTTAACAGTCTTCGGAGGAGCTTGAGCAGGCGATGAGCCCGAGGAGAAGGAAATGTCGCCGAAGCGGTATATAGGCTCGCTATATGCTGCTGGGCCTGCAGTTAATAGCTGCAGGACTGTCTTGATAGATGAACCCGATCTATCAAGTTGCGCTATCTCGTCGAGGGGAAAGTGGGTGTCAGGACGGAAATGAACCCATCAAACGGCCTCGGTGTATATCCGAAGTCGTTTTTTTGTTTCTGTTTTTATTGATTCATTAATTCGTATGGAGAGTGAAGAAAAATGAGAAAAACCTGGTCTTTATCCATCCTCATGTTATTGTCGGTCGTGCTGGTCCTTTCAGGGTGCGGCTCCTCCGGCGGCAAAGACGATAATACGTTTAAAGTAGGACTTGAAGCGGGATATGCCCCGTTCAACTGGACGCAAAAAGATGACTCCAACGGCGCGGTTCCGATTGACGGGAGCTCAGAATTCGCAGGCGGCTACGATGTGGAAATCGCCAAGAAAATTGCCGACGGCCTCGGCAAGAAGCTTGTTATTGTCAAGACGGAATGGGACGGTCTGGTTCCGGCGTTGACCTCTGGGAAGATCGATGCGATTATTGCCGGGATGTCCCCAACCGAAGAGCGTAAGAAGACGATTGATTTCTCGGATAACTACTATAAATCGAACCTGATTATGGTGGTGAAAAAAGGAAGCCCTTATGAAGGTGCAACCTCGATCCAAGACTTCAGCGGCGCGAAAGTTACGGCCCAATTGAATACGTTCCACTATTCTGTTATCGACCAAATCAACGGGGTGAACAAGCAACCGGCGATGGACAACTTCCCGGCAATGCGTGTAGCCTTGGAATCCGGTACGATTGACGGTTATGTGTCTGAGCTTCCGGAAGGTGTCAGCGCCGCAACCGCAAATGAGAATTTCGCTTACGTGGAGTTCCAGGACGGCTTCAACACTTCCGATGATGATACCGCCATCGCGGTTGGTCTTGAGAAGGGCAGCGACTTGACGTCGAAGATCAACGAAATTCTCGCGGGCATTTCCGAAGACGAACGGGCCCAGATTATGAACGATGCGATTAAGAATCAACCTGCAGCGAACTAAATAAAGCACGGGACATAAGCCGGCTGCAATGGGATTGCAGTCGGTTTTATACGGTGCGGGAGGAAATGAAATGACTTACGAGTGGATCATCCAAATCATTACCGATAACTGGCCTATGTTTTTGCGTGGAGCCGGGATAACGTTATATATTTCGCTCATCGGCACGATCATCGGTGCGGCGATTGGTCTGCTGGCTGGCGTGATCCGAACCATTCCGGTGCCGGAGCGCGGGCTGAAACGCTGGCTGCTGAAGATCGTTAACGGCCTGCTGACCGTTTACATTGAATGCTTCCGCGGAACGCCGATGATCGTTCAAGCGATGGCGATTTTTTACGGTTCGTCTCTGTTGTTCAATTACGATATGGACCGGACATTTGCGGCAATCTTCATCGTCTCCATCAACACGGGAGCTTATATGGCCGAGATCGTGCGCGGGGGCATCTATTCAGTGGACAAAGGACAATTCGAAGCTGCCCACGCCATTGGGATGACCCATTGGCAGACGATGCGCAATGTCGTGCTGCCGCAGGTCATTCGCCACATTTTGCCGGCGACGGGCAATCAATTTATTATTAACATCAAGGATACCTCGGTGCTGAACGTCATTTCCGTATCGGAACTGTACTTTATGACCAAGTCGATTGCCGGGAACAACTTCCGGTATTTTGAATCGTTCTTTGTGGCCAGCGTGTTGTACTTGATCATGACGTTAACCGTAACGAAAATATTACAGCGTATCGAAAAAAGGCTGGACGGCCCCGAAAGCTATACGCTGCAGCGCTAGCAGAAAGCAGGAGTGAGGATGGACAAGGTAATCGAAATTCGGCATTTGAGCAAATTTTTTGGTACCCACGAGGTTCTTAAGGATATCAATCTGTCGGTCAGCAAAGGTGAGGTTGTCAGCATCATCGGCTCCTCCGGCTCCGGCAAATCCACATTGCTCCGCTGCATCAATCTGTTGGAGAAGCCAAGCGGCGGGGAAATTATCTACAATGGCAACAATATTTTGGAGGATTTGCAGAAGGCCTCGTTGTACCGCCGGCATTTGGGGATGGTGTTTCAGCAGTTTAACCTGTTCAACAATCATGACGCGCTAAGTAACTGCGTCGTGGGACAAGTCAAGGTGCTGAAGCGCTCCAAGGAAGAAGCGACGGAAATCGCGATGAAATATTTGCGAGATGTCGGGATGGAGCAATATATTCATGCCAAACCGAAGCAGCTCTCCGGCGGACAAAAGCAGCGGGTCGCCATCGCCCGCGCCTTATCGATGGACCCGGACGTCCTGCTGTTCGACGAGCCAACCTCGGCGCTGGATCCCGAGATGGTGGGCGAGGTGCTGAAGGTCATGAAGGAGCTGGCCTACTCAGGGCTCACGATGATCGTCGTGACCCATGAGATGGAGTTCGCTCGGGAGGTATCGGACCGGGTCGTATTTATGGACCAAGGGGTCATCGCCGAAGAGGGAACGCCGGAGCAGATCTTTAATGCTCCGAAGCAAGAACGGACAAGAGAGTTCCTGAAGCGGACGTTAAACCGGGAAGGGTAAGACGAGGTTAAATGAGGATACGGCGGAACCTGGATGTAGATCTGGGTCCCGCCTTTTTTTTCGTGTGTGTGGTCATCAATCAGGATTGCGGTGTTTGTTCCCTATAGTTCAAGGAATGCCATACCCCGAAGTTATCCTTGACGTTCAGCGTACGTCTGCCGCCCATGGAGGCATCCACATAATAGGGGTAACGGCGGCCGGCGGTAAAATGACCGCGGAATGCGCCGGCGAACGTGACCGGAACCGCCTCGAACCGGATCTCACGAGGGGTTACGCTCAGCACGCGGGTCGTCTGCGTGGAGTTGCCGTAGTTGCTCTCATGCGTTTGCTGAACGCTGCTATCCGCTTTGAGCGTATTGATGTCGCTTTGCATGGCGGTAATCGTTTCCCGCAGGCCGGACACATCGGGAGCGCCGCCAATCTGCGGGATACAGAGTCGTTGTCCGACCCGCAGCGAGTTCGGATCCACGCCTGGGTTCGCCTCCAGGATGCTGGCGATGGTCACGCCGTATTCCTGCGCAATCTGATACAGTGTGTCGCCGGGCTGGATGATACGGGACACATGATTTGGCGGGCAGGAGGGGATGCAGATCACCTGGCCGATTTGCAGATTGTTTGGGTCAAGGCCTGGGTTCGCGGCTAAAATGCGCGTGACGCTGGATTCCAGCCGGAATGCGATGATGTTCAGCGTGTCCCCAGGCTGTACGGTGTAGGGGTAGTGCTCTGCGGGGCACTGCCGATAATAATAGTTAAACAATGGAACTTCCCCTTTCGTTTAGGCTTCTTCCTATACCGTATGCGAGGCCTGGGCGTCGGTTACTGGAATCTCACGGGGAAGCCGTTAATCCGTTGCTTCGACACTTTCCTCAGCAGCCCGCTGTCATCGGCGATCAATGGGGCGGCATTGCGGATCGATGGAGGCTTGGTGCGAAGCATCGTCTAAAGTGCCTTACAAATCAGGAATCTGCCAATCGATTTCAGCCAAGCCTTTGGAGCGCAAAAATTGATTGGCCCGCGAAAACGGCCGACTGCCCAGAAATCCCCGATGGGCCGATAAAGGGCTGGGGTGCGGCGACTTGATCAAATGATGCTCGCGGTTGGTGATCAGGGCTGCTTTTTTCTGGGCATGGCTGCCCCACAGCAGGAACACGACCGGCTCCTGCTTCTCATTAAGTGTTTCAATCACCTTGTCGGTGAACGTTTCCCAACCGATATCCTTATGGGAATTCGGGGTGTCGGCCCGCACGGTCAGGACGGTGTTGAGCAACAGCACGCCTTGCTTGGCCCATGGGACCAAATAGCCGTTATTAGGGATTTGGCAGCCCAGATCGTCCCGCAGCTCCTTGAACATGTTCTGCAGGGAAGGCGGGGCTTTGACTCCCGGTTTGACGGAGAAGCTGAGCCCATGTGCTTGTCCTGGGCCGTGATATGGATCCTGGCCAAGAATCACGACTTTGGTGTCGGCGAAGGACGTATAATGAAGCGCGTTAAAAATATCATACATATCGGGATAAATCGTACGAGTGCGGTATTCATTCGCCAGAAACTGGCGCAGCTGTAGATAGTACGGTTTCTTGAATTCGGGCTCCAGGAAGGGGGCCCAATCGTTGTGAAGAATCGTCAAGCTTTCGTCACCTCGCAAGTTCTAGAATGCTTATGTAGGCTTCGACATCAGCGGGTGCAGTTCCTCCTTAACGCATGCGCAGGTGCTCGATTGGTTGGATTTGGAACATTGTGCTAGACCGTGCAAAAACGTAGTAAAAAAGCCGCGAGAAGAACCTCGCGGCTTTCGTATATTTTATTTATCCAACCATTGGAAATGGAAGGTACCTTCTTGGTCCACGCGTTCGAACGTATGGGCGCCGAAGTAATCGCGTTGGGCTTGCAGCAGATTCGCTGGCAACCGTTCAGAACGGTAGCTGTCGTAGTACGCGAGAGCGGAGGAGAAGGCCGGTACCGGAATACCGCGGGTGACGGCAGTGGCAACGACTTGTCTCCAAGCGTCTTGGTAGTTCTCTACAACATTTTTGAAGTAATCGTCGAGCAACAGGTTTTTCAGATTCGGGTCACGGTCGTACGCATCTTTAATATTTTGCAGGAAGCGGGCCCGGATGATACAACCGCCGCGGAAAATCATTGCGATGGCGCCATAATTCAAATCCCAGCCATATTCTTCGGAAGCGAGGCGCATTTGCGCGAAGCCTTGGGCGTACGATGCGATCTTGCTGGCATACAGCGCTTTGCGTACCGCTTCAATGAATGCTTCTTTATCGCCGTCATACGGCTGCGTAGCCGGACCGTTCAGCCGTTTGCTGGCGGCCACGCGTTCGCTCTTCATCGCAGAGATAAAGCGGGCAAACACCGACTCGGTGATGATCGACAGCGGTACGCCCAGATCGAGGGCGCTTTGGCTCGTCCATTTCCCAGTGCCTTTCTGACCGGCGGAGTCCAGGATCACGTCTACCATCGGTTTGCCGGTAGCTGGATCTTTCTTGCCAAAGATGTCGGCGGTGATTTCGATCAGGTAGCTGTCCAGCTCGCCGTTGTTCCATTCTGTAAAAATCTTGTGCAGTTCATCGACGCTCAGCCCGAGAACATCCTTCAACAGATGGTAGGCTTCGCCGATCAGCTGCATATCCCCGTATTCGATCCCGTTGTGAACCATCTTCACGTAGTGACCGGCACCATCTGGACCGATGTAGGTGGAGCAAGGATCGCCGTTCACTTTGGCCGAAATCGCCGTCAAGATCGGTTCAACCAGCTCGTAGGCATCCCGTTGTCCGCCTGGCATGATCGCCGGGCCTTTCAGCGCACCTTCCTCACCGCCGGAGACACCGGCACCGATAAAGCGGATACCTTGCGCTTCCAGCAGCTTGTTGCGGCGTTGGGTGTCCGGGAAGTGGGCGTTCCCGCCGTCGATTAGGATGTCCCCTTTATCCAGGTAAGGAACCAGTTGGTTAATCGTGTCGTCGGTTGGCTTGCCGGCTTTGACCATAATCAAAATTTTGCGCGGCGTTTCCAGCGATTGCACAAAATCCTCAATGCTGTAGGTGCCAACGAAATTTTTGCCCGGCGCTTCTTCCAGCAGTTCTTTGGTTTTCTCCGGCGAGCGGTTGTACAATGCAACGGAGAAGCCTTTGCTTTCAATGTTCAGCGCGAGATTCTTGCCCATGACGGCGAGACCAATCACGCCGATTTGTTGTTTTTTCATATCTATTTACCTCCAAACCTATCCTCTCTAGTCTATAGGGAAAAGCACTTATTTTACGGATTTCTTCCAGTCAGCTGCAAACTTCTCCAGCCCTTGATCGGTCAGCGGGTGTTTAGCCAGTTGCGCAATGACAGCGAACGGAATAGTTGCGATATGCGCTCCGGCCAGAGCCACGCGGGTCACATGGTCCGGATGGCGGACAGAAGCGGCGATGATTTGCGTATCCAGGTTATGGACCCGGAACAGCTCTGCCACTTTCGATACCAGCTGCACGCCGTCTTCGGAGATATCATCCAGGCGGCCGAGGAACGGCGATACATAAGTTGCCCCTGCACGAGCGGCCAGCAAAGCTTGGTTGACCGTAAAGATCAAGGTGACGTTGGTCTTGACGCCCTTTTGCGCCAAATATTTGGTGGCTTCAAGACCAGCCAGCGTCATTGGCAGTTTAATCGTGATTCGCGGATCATTGTTGTTGATTTTGATCAGTTCTTCCGCTTGGGCAATCATCTCTTCAGCCGTCACTGCGTCCGGCGTGACTTCCGCAGAGACGGACTCCACGTCAGGGACGGCTTTCAAAATTTCCTCGATGCGGTCTTCGAACTTAACGCCTTCTTTGGCAACGAGGGAAGGATTGGTTGTCACCCCGGATAAGACGCCGATTTTATAGGCTTTTTGAATGTCTTCCAGATTGGCTGTGTCAACAAAAAATTTCATCGTGATCCCTCCAAATTTATAATTTTTAGATTTAAACGATCAGGGACAAGAAATTCCATATTCCCTGTTACTTAATGGATAAGGACGCTTGAGACGATGTGTTGCCGGTATTTTTGGCGGAGGTTGCCGCTTCGCTTTCACGGTCGAACCACCACTCGAACCCATCTTTGGCCAGCAGATCGTGCGCCGCTTGCGGGCCGAAGCTGCCTGCAGGGTATGGGTATAACGGCACCTCATTTGCGGCATATGCATCCAGGATGGGTTGCACCCATTTCCAGGACAACTCGACTTCATCCCAATGCGCGAAGAAGGAAGAGTCGCCGCGGAGCGCGTCATAAATCAGGTTCTCATAGGCTTCAGGCACTTCGCTGCCGCTCTTATGGGAGCCGATCAGCACCTTCGTGAGATCTTGTTGCTGCGCTTCGCCTTCCGTATTCAGGCGCAGGTAAATGCCCTCGTTTGGACTGATTTCGAACACAAGCAAATTCGGTTTGCCGCCGTTGTTCGTGTTGGAGACTTGCTTCACCGGTTCACGGAACTCAATGACGATCCGAGTTGCTTTCTCCTTCATGCGTTTGCCGGTACGGATGTAAATCGGAATCCCGCGCCAGAAGTCATCTTCGATTTGCAGTTTGGCTGCGATGAAGGTATCGTTTTGGGATTCCTGCGGGATCCCGGCTTCGTCTTTATAACCAACCACCGGTTTTCCTTGAATTGTCCCGCTTGTATATTGACCGCGAACCACTTGGGTTGCGACGTCTTGACGCAGCAGCGGCTCCAGCGATTGCATGACATGCTTCTTCTTGGAGCGCACTTGCTCCGAATCGTCGCCTTTCGGCAGATGAGCGGCAAGCATCATCAGCAGTTGCAGCATATGATTTTGGAACATGTCGCGCAGTGCACCGGAATGGTCGTAATACCCGGCTCTTTCCTCAACGCCAACGGTTTCGCTGGCCGTAATTTGCACGTTAGCGATATAGCGGTTGTTCCAGGAAGCCTGGAGCACCGGATTCGTTTGCTGCAGCAGATGAAGCTTCTGTACCATCGGTTTACCGAGGTAGTGGTCGATGCGGAAAATTTCATCTTCAGTGAAAGCTTTGCTTAACTGTGCATTGAAATCACGAGCGGATTGCAGGTCGCGGCCAAACGGTTTTTCAATGACAAGCCGTTTCCAGCCTTTCGTGTCGCCGAGTCCGCTGTCTTGAATATGATTGGCAATCGTCTCAAACAGCTCTGGACCAACCGACAGATAAAATAACCGATTGGGCTCCGCCCCTAGGGCCTGTTCGCGTTCTTCAATGAGCTTCAGCAAGCTTTGGTAGTCTTCCTTGCGATCGACGTCCAAGACATGATAGCGGAAGAAGCTGAGAAATTTAGTCACAGCCTCAGCATCGCTAGCTTCCCGTCGGGAAAAGCTGTGCAGAGATCGTTCGATGTTTGCCTTAAAGGTCTCATCCGACCATTCTCTGCGGCCCAAACCGATGACGCTAAACACCTCAGGCAGCTTTCCATCCAAAAACAAGTTAAACAGGGCAGGGTAAATTTTACGTTTTGCCAGATCCCCAGTTGCCCCAAACAATACAAACGTATTGGCATCCATCCAGTTTCTCTCCTCTCAGCATAGCTTTCCATTTATCTATTCGTTGAATACAGGTTATCTGTGTTCGTGGAAGATAGGACTTCGCCCATTCCCACCTCGAAGCTATGGATTATTTGGAATGACTCCAATATAATACGAATATGACCATAGGTGAAATTAATATATTTGACAGGAGCTATAGACCAGGTTTATGACAAACAATTATGAGCTATACAAAGTGTTTTATTGGGCAGCCAAAACCGGCAGTTTGACGCAAGCAGCGAATGCATTATTCCTGACTCAGCCCAGCGTCAGCCATGCGATTAAACAGCTGGAAGAAAGCTTCGGCCTCACGTTGTTTTACCGCAACTCCAAGGGAGTATCATTGACGCAGGAAGGGGCGATCTTGTACTCGTATATCGAGCAATCGCAAATTTTGATCTCCCTGGCGGAGAAGAAGATGGCCGAGCTCAAAAACCTTGAGACCGGCGTACTTCGGATCGGCGGCAGCGACTCGTTGTTTAAGCATTACTTGCTTCCGTATTTGGAGGATTTTCATCGACGTTATCCGGAAGTGGGGATTCAACTGCTGCACGGAACCACTCCGGAAATCATGGGGTATTTGAAGGAAGGGAAAATCGACCTAGGCGTAGCTCGGATGCCGATCGTCGATCCGCATATCGAGGTGCGGGAGGGCATTCAGCTGCAAGACTGCTTCGTGGCTGGCTGTGCCTATGCCAATCTCAAGGACAAGGTGATTTCACTGGAGACGCTGCTGGAGCACCCGCTTATCTTGTTTTCCCGTAACAGCCGTGCCCGGATGGCGATCACGGAGCTGTTTCATGAGTACGGCTTCGAGTTGAAGCCGGAAATCGAGGTGGGCAGCGTCGACCTGCTGATTGAATTGGCGCGCAAAGGACTCGGAATTTCTTATGTGGCTCGGGAGTTCGTGTCGAAGGAACTGGAAGAGGGGTCTCTGTTTGAAATCAAGCTGGACGTAGAGCTGCCGCCGTCTCAGGTGGGCATTATGAATATGCGGAACGTGCCGCTCACTACCGCAGCCCAGAAGTTTATGGAGGAATTTAGCCTCTAACCCATATTGTGCTCCCTTGTTTCGTCAGCCTGCAAGGAATGAATGGCTACGGCGGCTCGAAATGGGGTCCACTCAGCCACAACGTATTTGTCGGGATGTAATTAAAAAAAAGGAAGGGGATTCTAAAAGGATTCCCTTCCTTTTTTCATGTCGTGAAGATCGTTTAACTTTCCCCAATCCGCCTTGAGCAGCTTCTTTAACATTTCGACCTGCTCGGCTCCCAACGCTTCCGCAATGATCTGTTCCAGCGCTGCCTTGATGGTGGTGTTCTTCTCATAACAGCTTTCGCCCAAAGGCGTTAATCTCAAGCTTTTTTCCTTCTTATTATGCTGGGCGGGCATAACCTCTACCAGCCCTTTGGCTTCCAAGCTCTTGATGAATTTATGTGTCGCCTGCCGGGAAATATCGACTTGCCTGGTCACTTGAGATATCGTGGGATTTTGCTGATAAATCCTGGCCATGATAAACCATTCTGAGTTGGAGATATACATCTCGTTCCGTTCGTTCCACACTTGTTCGCGAATGGAGCGAAGCTGAACATGACGTTCGCTGATTAGGTCGATGAGATCCAGAGTTTCAAATCTGGG
Source organism: Paenibacillus sp. 3LSP (assembly GCF_032465655.1). Lineage (NCBI taxonomy): Bacteria > Bacillati > Bacillota > Bacilli > Caryophanales > Paenibacillaceae > Paenibacillus > Paenibacillus sp. 3LSP. The sequence goes on from NZ_JAWDJI010000085.1 coordinate 27,148, forward strand.
ATGCATGGGATCACTCCATTTCCGTGCCGGTTGCTAGTTCTCCTACACTATACAAAAAACGATTGCAGATTGTCAATTTAGTTGACAATTTTGCAAAAAAAGAGTATACTGTTGATAGTCAACTTAGTTGACAAAATAGAGAGGCGGGATCACGACCATGTTTCATGAGGGGGATTTGATCAGTTATTCGGTGCATGGAGTTTGCCGCATCGACGAGGTTTGCGTGAAATCGCTGGCCGGGGTTTCCAAGACTTATTATGAATTGCATCCACTAAGCAATGAGACCTTGAAGATCAGCATTCCGGTTGATAAGGCGCCCTTGCAATTGCAGAAATTGATGGGGCCGGAGGAAGCGATGACCTTAATTGACTCGTTTATGGAGCAAGGCATTCCATGGATCGATAACAATCATGAACGGCATCACAAATACAGCGCGATAGTGAAGACAGGAGAACGAGAGGAAATCGCGAAGGTAGCTAATACGTTGATACGCAAGAAACAATGGTCCGAGGAAAATCATAAGAAGCTCGGCAACCAAGACAACCAGCTGTTGTTGAGCATAGAGAATACTTTATTTCAAGAGATGGCCATCTCGTTGAACATCTCCATCGATGATGTCTTGCAGGCCGTCGAGGAGAAGGTTGCTGTGAAACAGTGATCAGCAGTGTTCATTAATTAATATATAGAAGAAGAGAGATGCAGACGCACCTCTCTTTTTTATGTCTTTATAGATAACATTGAATCGACTTTTCAATCCAATACGAAAAATGAGTCTTAGGATGCTGTCGTTCGATTTGCTTCATTCGAAGATACAGGTTGATCCCATCGGATACGTCATGCCATAGATCAGTGAACACATAGTCATAAGCCTTCTGGGCCAGACGGGTGCGGGCAAACTCGAAAGCATCCGCCTGGATGATCTGAATCTTCTCAGCATGCGGGAACTGGGGAAGAAGGTGTTGCTGGAACAATCGAATCACATTTTCGTTGATCTCAACAATCGTCACGCAGTCCACATTGTCCTTTTCCGAAACCATATACGCGTAGTAGCCCAGACCAAGTCCAAAGGTTAGAACTCGTCCAAAAGCATCCGCGATCGGTTCCTTCATCGTTGCGATCTCGTTTGGCGTCACCGTCATCCAGATTCGTCCCTGTTCCAGCAATGCCGGATACTTGAATTCAACCGGGAAGAACCCGATCTGCGGAATCTGCCGTCCATCCGCCGTTTGTACAATATCGTTGCATACGAATCCCTCAAATGGCTTGTAGCTTTCGTATTTCAATTCGCAGTCGCCAATCTGGGCGGCGGGGAGGCGGATGCTCCGATAATACGGGTTATGCTCATACTCTGCAGGATCCAACTGATGAACCATTGGGTCAAAATACTGATGAAACATCTCCCGATCCTGAGGGGTCTCCAGGATATCGAGCCCAAACTTAGCGGCGAGCAGCAGCTTGAAGGCGTACTCGGTCGAGACGCCGCTCTGCACGAGTTCGTTAATCTCCGCCTCATCGATCAAATCGGGGGCATGGTTAAGATAACTGCTAAGTAAAGCAAAAAGCTTGTGATTGTCCTCGCGGTTGTGTTCCATCTCTAAACCTTCAGCATCCCGCGGAACCCTCTGGCGCCATAATAGGATTCTGCCCCATTATGGTACACAAAGACGGTGTCGTAACGACGGTCGCAGAAAAGGGCACCGCCAAGCTTCCGAATGGAAGCAGGGGTTTGCACCCAACTGGAGGTTTTCAGATCAAATTTCCCCAGCTTCTGCAGTTCTCGGTACTGCTCTTCCGTTAACAGCTCAATCCCCATAGCAGCCGCCATATTCATCGCGCTGTCTTCGGGCTTATGCTGCTTTCTCGATTCCAGGGCTTCATGGTCGTAACAGACGCTTCTACGGCCCTTAGGCGATTCCGCCGAACAATCGACGAACAAGAATTGGTTGGTTTGCTCATCGTATCCAATCACGTCCGGCTCGCCGCCGGTCCGTTCCATTTCGTGGAGCGACCACAGCTTATCGGGCTGTGCCTCCAGCTTCACTTGGACCTTGGCCCATGTCAACTCGGGATGGCGATTCATGTTTTTCTCAAAGCGGGCTTGCAAAGTTTGGAGCAACTGTTCACGTTGTTCTGGCAACAAGTCCTTTGGTTCGTTATTCATCATGAAGCCTCCTTCATAAAGTGATCGATTCCACCACTATAGTTCTTCTGTGCTTAGGGTAAACCCTTCAATCACCGCATCCTCATCCACTTCGATTAGAATGCAGCGTTTTCCATGATAATTGACTTGCTTCAGGTACTTTAAATCTTGAGGGCTGACCGAGATCGTGGCTACCTTCGTTTCGATCTTGATTGATTTGGACGTAAACTTCGGAACAACGCTGCTTGCTTTGATTTCATAGTTCTTGTCATCAATTACCGTTTGGTAGGCCAGCTCGACTTTTTCTGTCGTCACGTTCTCCACTCCGCTGGCGGTTAGCACACGTTCCACATCCCGATAATCCAGCTTGGGCGGTTCTTCCTCCTCATGGGTTTCAATCACCTGCTGAATTTCCTCATACACGCTTGCAATCGTGGAGGCGTCGAGCTGATCACCGGCAACTTCCTTGACGATTTCCTCGAAGATCGCTCTCTCTTCCAGCGCGGTTACCGTCTTCTCAGCGTTCAGGACCTGATCGATAAAATGTTGATTGGGATCATTAGCCTTCCCCGCGCAATAGAGCACCCGATTCACATCCGAGAAGCCGTCGGTGATGCTGGGGTAGAAGAAGCCTTGCTCCGGCGAGCGCAGCTTGATGATCGGGTCAACGATCACGTTGTACTTAAACTCGCGTTCGACATAATCGAACATCAGCGTTTTGCGTTGGGGTTCGGTCGAATTGATGCTGCACAAAATAAACGGATTGGCAAACATTTCATCGGTTTCGCTCTCCTCGGCTTCTTCATTGCGCTCCTTGGTGGGCTTGTAGTATTGGCCGCGTACGAAGGTGATCACCGTATCCCGTTCATACGTCGTATCCTCCAGCATTTTCTCCACCAGCAGAAGCATCAAATCATGCCACTCGTCGGCATCTCCGGTTACGAGAGCTTGATGCAGCAGTTCCTGTGCTGGCTTGTCCGTTTCCGGATGCTCCTGGAACTTGACCTCGAACAGCTTCTGATCCAATTCACCGGACAGCAGTCTTTTGAAATTGCCCATGTGCAATTCCTGCTTCTCTCTCTCTAACAGCTCAAATGGCGTACGCTCAAAATGATAGATTTCGTTGGTTTCCTTCATAATATAGACGTTCAGGATGTCGTAAATACTTAGTCTTTCATGATCCAGCTTGAATTGCTTGCGGATATAAGCGATTTCCTTCTTGATCAAGATAATTCCCCTTTGCAAAAATTCAATATTTGCATTGTACTATAATGCTCGCCCTCTGTCATGGTACGTAAAAAATGAAAAAGACCCAAACCGTCAAGTTTGGGCCTAAGCGGGGGAGTTGTAGATGTGTGCGTTTTATTTCATGAACCCAACAATAAGAAAGATGACCCCAAGCGCGAAGAACAGAACTAGATTCCATAGATCCACCCCAGATAAAAAAAAGGCCCACCTTGGTACGCATTGTAAAGAGGCGTGGTGGGAACTGTTACCTTTTGTAATAACGTCAACGAAACAGTGACCTCTGTTATTCTTCTGTGATAATGTCACTATGGACACTTTCGTACAACAGAAAGATTTACACTCTGGGTATCGAATGTTACCGGTGATGCAGGGGCGGATGAATTCGTATAATTTCTTGATTTGTCAACTTCGTTCACCTCCCGTTCATCTAGTTTATAAACTCAGCCACAGCGCGGGACGAACCCCGCCTTTGTTGTCGCCTGTTGAAGGATGGATGTGAATGCTGTTATAGCGGAAGGTGCCATTTCCCTGAATACCTACGTTGCCGTCGCCATGGATATATACGGCTCTTCGATTGTCACGCCCAGGTGAGCGAAGCCACCACCACCAGCCATGCCCATCCAGCGTTGATTTTCGCCTGTCGTTGTTTTCATCTTTCTTTTGAAACCAGTATCGTTGTTTGGCGCTGCGGTTTTCCAGGTTCTGGCGGCTGTCTCCGAAATATTTACACACGGCTTCCTCAATGCTTAGAAGAAAAATAAAATCCTGAGTATCTTCTCCACCTCTTGAACCGTACCACGGGTTGTCGGGGTTATTGTTCAATACCGGAACGATTCTTAATTGCTCGGCTGGAGTGAATTTGTTGTAAAACTTACCGTTCAGATATTTTCTCAGCGAGCAGTCCGCCCAAGTCACATCATCAGCGCAATTATGATAGGAGTGTTGTTCAATGATATGTTCTGTAATCATCAAGGCCGCACCCCGCTGTAGATCAAGAATGCGCCAGAGATAGCCGCCGAAGGTCACCACCGAGCCGATATGAAACTCACTCATCTTCTTCCTCCTCGTCCGAAGAAAGTATATCTTGGCATTTACCTTTCTTTGTTATCAGATCCATTGTATAACTCAAAGGACGATTTTTCTGTATATTTCGTTACTAATGGTTAACGCGCAAAAAAATAGGGATTCCTGACTTCGTCGTCTCCGGAAACCCTTTAATGTATAAATATGATTGTATGCGATCGAAGTCATGTGTAATACGCGCACATTCGATTTATGTCAGCCAGCTAGCAAAATATCAACAATCGCCTTGTTCGCGATCTCGTTCTTCTTTAGCTGCGGCACCCGCTCGTCGCACAGAACATCGACGGGGGATAGAGGCAATTCTCCGCAAATATCCTCTCCGACGATCGGTCGAAGTCGTTTCAACTCTCGGATCACATCCAGCAATTGTCGCAATGTCATGCTCCCCTGATCCCAATTGGTGACCGCATTATCCGGATCAAGGACATCTTTGTCTACACTGATATAAACCGGTCCGTCTGGTAAAACGGAGCGTATGGCCCTGACAATATCAACAGGGGACAAACGACGAACCTCTTGCTCCGAGATGACGGTGACCTTATCGGGGATGCCAGAGGCTTGGAAGAGATTTAACGTATTCGCACCGATGATGACCACGCGGTTTAGCAGTGGTAAAGTTTGCAGTGCCATACTGACCCAAGAGCCGCAAGAAATAAGCGGAACATCGTCGTTAAATGCAAGGTCGGTATGGTGATCGAACAGGATCAGCGAGAACGGATGCTGGATTTCGGACAGCAACAAATAGGTAACGTAGTGATAATTCCCGCCCCCGATCAAAGTAATGTTTTTATACTTTCGCGATTTTAACCGAAATTGAATTTGACGCAAGGATTCATCGCTGCAGTAACCTTGGCAACTGTGTAGATCGGAAAAATCGATCCACTCGCCGGGGTATCCCCGAAGCCATGGTTGTTGTTTCAAAGTTCCATCGAAGTTTAACAAGGAAATTCCGCTTGTTTTCGTTCTGCTATCCATTGTTTCACACTCCTAATTCTTTAAGCAGGGCTTAATGTACAGGAACTTCACAATGATTCTGTCAGTCTCAGCAAGAATGTTCTCTTATTAAGAATCGTTTCATTGCTACACAACGAAGCCATTGTGCGAAATTTGTTACAGTGATGCCGGGCATCAAAGCAAGAAATCTCACAAAATGGCTCCTAAAAATAGAATGGCACTTTTGATTGTTTTTCGCAAGTAGATGCACATAGGCGTCAGTGTCAAGCTAGCGTGGGCAGTCATTTAAGATGCCTGGAACGCGAACCCCG